>JAGLMY010000241.1 GCA_023139775.1 bacterium | reverse complement strand
GCCGATTAAACCGTTCGGGAATGACGACCTAAAACATCCTTGAATTCTGAATATTACTCAGTGCCGGTTATTAGGTTAATTTTAACTTACAACATGTTGCACTTGTGATTACAATTCACCGATTTTCCGCTTTACAAAAGCATGACAATTTATTACAGACCTCTGAAACAAATATGTTTCCACTGTGGTATTCTTAGGCTGTCAGAACAAAGAAACCATGGGAGGAAAACGGTGAGTAAAAAGATTGCAGCTTTCATCTTAATCCAAACGCTTTTCCTGGCCACTCTGGCCTCAGCTGCTTACGAGCGCCGTAATGAAGCTATGCAATTGTATCAGGAGGGTTTGCTCCAGGAAACCGGAATCGGCGAAATCGCCGGCGCAAAAAAGATTTATCTGAACCTGATTAATAAATATCAGGACCAAACGGAGATACTCGCGGCTGCCTTTTATCGGTTGGGATTAATGGCTGAAAAAAGCGGCCAAATTGCCGAGGCCCGCAAATACTTTAATATAATTATTGAGCGCTATGCTGAGCAGAAAAAAACATTTTCCCAGGCACAAGCCAGGTTAAAGCAATTGGTAAAACCAGTTGAAGAACCCCGGCGTGAGGCCCGCAAGCCGCTAATCACACAAATACCCCGGCCACAGCCCTTGCCTGAATCAATGAACCTGACCGGAATCGGCATCAATGGCGCGGGAATAAATATTCTTGAACACGCGCAAGGCGGAATCCATTTCCGCTTTGATCTGAATCATTATCTGGTGCTGGAAGCCAAAGTCCAATACCAAAATAAGCGGTGCGTTGCCGGAGGACGGGGATATGTTTTTTTTGAACCAATTAGTCCGCAAAATACCATCCGCTTCTATTCAGGAGTGGAAGGCGATGCAATTATCAGCCAGGCAGCAGAGCCTGGCTATATTATCGGCAGTTTTATCGGCTTGGAACTAAGGCCGGGCAAAAATATAGGCATAGGCGGAGATATTGGATATTACTATCAAAAGAGCATTTTTCCCGGCCATACTGAGATGCTTACTATGGGAAACGCTAATTTATATGTGACGTTGTATTTTTAGCAGTATCAGTTGAAATAAAATATGCTTTCATTTGGCAAGATACCGATTAGGAGGTGAAACTTAATGAACAACATTCCGACAAACCAACGCTGCCAAGCGGGACAATAAATTAAAATATATGAGAGGAGAATATAAAATGCGAAAATTAAAAATTACGGTTTTAAAGACAGCTTTATTTCTTTTAGGTGGAATTGGAATCGCAGTTGCCGCGCAAATAGTGGGCGGCCTGGCCGGAGACGGGGGGGACAGCAACCCGGCTACTTTTCAGTTTGATGCGGATAATCAAACAATTCAAATGGTTAAAAGTGATGGCATACCTATTACCCAAACAGAAGTGCCTTTTGTCTATGGAAGCGAGATAAAAATATTTAATGATGGAGTTGATCATATTGCAAACCGAGGATTATCCCCCTGCGGCGACTACCTATCCGGAAGCAACTGGACGAATGATGCTTTTCCTTCACCCGGCAATGTTGCCATTGATCCTGCCATGGGCCGCTTCAAATTTGCGGCTCCGTGCTGGAAAAAACAACCGCTTCCTATTGATACAGAGTCGACGGAATGGGCTTCACCTTGCCGAATTGGTGTAAATGATAGCGGAGAAGCCTGGTGTATTTTTCAACAAGAGGCGGAAAATCTTATTCGGCTTTATGCAAATAAATACACACCTGGATCAGGTTGGCAAGGCCCGGTCCTGATAGATGCTAATAATGGAACAGATTGTTTAATGGCTTCCGCTGCCATAAATGAAAAGGGCGAAGTATTTTGCGCGTTTGTGCATAAAGACGGCCTCATTGATCGAATTTATGCAAATGAATATCTTCCTAGTTCTGGTGGTTGGCAAGGCGCAGTTATAATTGATGCTAATACCGGACATTATGCGGGTTTGCCTCGTATAGCGCTTAATAATAACGGACAAGCTATATGTGTCTTCACCCAGTGGATAGATGATTTTGAAAATCAAAATATTTATGCGAATGAATATATCCCAAGCTTCGGATGGCAAACCGCGGTTTCTATCGGTACCGGAAGCGGTGAAGGTATCTCCGAACGACGAATAACAATGAATGATAGTGGAAATGCTTTCTGTATGTTTTTGGAAAATAATATTTTATATGCCAGTGAATATATAGACGGAGAGGGTTGGCAATCACCAGTTAATATTAATAACGTTCCAGGTTCTAGTGCGCAGTCGATTCAAATAAAGATGAGCAGTGACGGAAAGGCTTTCGCTCTCTTTGAACAATATAATGCAACAACTACATATGGTTTCTATGTAAATGAATTTATTCCAGGTTCCGGCTGGCAGGAACCGGAAAATATATATGATGATAGTAGAACAGCCCTGACACACGAACCGCAAATTGAGATCAATGCAAGCGGTTATGCAATATGCATTTTTGCACCTTCAAGTCAATTCATTTATGCGTGTGAATATCAGCCTGGATCCGGCTGGCAGGAAGCAGAGTATATGTTTTATTATTCAATGGGACTAAGCAAGTTTCAGATTGCTTTGAATGACCAGGGCAGGGCTTTTTGTGTTGTTTACACAGCAGGTTCCGAATCAGATTCTTACTCGCGTGAATTAATTCCCGGCAAAGGTTGGCAAGCTCCTATTTGGATGACGCCAGAAGGTTCTTTTTATCCACAAATTGCTTTAGCTAACAATGACACAGTGCTGGCAATGGTTTATATTCCTGGGACTTCCGGCCTTTATCCTTTGTATTATACTAATGACATCCCTTACGGCACAGTGCAAGTCAATTATAACGTCCAGGATATTCCGACTTCATCCCCAACAGCTACTACGACTTCCACTCCGACGGCTACTCCCACGCAAAGAGCAACAACAGGCTCGCTAACAGCAACGCCATCTGCTACTTTCACGTCAACGTCAACCACTACACCAACGACTTCGTTTCTCTCTTCGGAAAACAAGCTCAAAATCATTCGTCGCAAAATTGAACCCCATTCCGGAGAAAAAACTGCGATTCACTACCACCTTACCCAGCCGGGCCAGGTTACCATTAAAGTATACAATTTCAAAGGCCGGCTGGTTAAAACCCTGGTCAAGGAGCACCAAAATGTTGGTTCTCACTCCTGCTCCTGGGGCGCGGAAAATATTGGCGGCAATATAGTTGCCAGCGGAATTTACCTGGTGCATATTCAAACCCCGAACATGACTAAGACTGAGAAAATCGCGGTAATCAAATAAATGCGAATCAAGGAGGCAAAGAAAATGAGCACTAAAATATTCAAACCATCAGTTTTACTTCTCGCCATTATCGTTCTGGTATCAGGCCCTGGCCTGACAGAGGCTTCATCCACATCCGGAGGCCTGATTTTGAAGCAGGCAGTGGGCGCGCGGGCCCAGAGCATGGGCGAGGCCTTTACGGCTGTGGCGGATGATGCCACCGGCTTGTACTGGAATGTTGGCAGCTTGAGTCGCAATATGGGCACGCAGCTCAGCGTATCCTTTCAGCAGGGGCTGGCCGGCTCCACCTATGGCCAGTTTATGGCCACTCACCAGTTGGGAAGAGCCGGAGGAATTGGCGTGGGAGTAGTTCTTTTCCAGGGCGGAGAAATGATTTTGGATGAACCGGACGGCAGTGAACGGAGCGTGCAGTCGCAAATGGATTTAGTGGCCCAGGTTGGTTATGGAATTAATCTTATGGATAATCTTGGCGTGGGACTCAGCGTAAAACTCCTGGATAGCACGCTAATTGAAGAAGCAAATGCTACGGCTGTGGCCGCGGATTTAGGCGTGCTGCTGGCTGTGGATGAGCAGGTGTCCCTGGGCATAAGTATTCAGAACATCGGCACGGATATTACTTATGCAGAAACAGGTGATCCCATGCCCTTGACCGCGCGTATTGGCGGCAGTTATAAACTGAGTATAGGCCAGGCGCATGCCGGAATCCTGGCAGTGGATTTGGTAAAAGAGAATGATCAGGATTTTGCGGTTCATGCGGGGATGGAATATTGGTATGCCCAAACTCTGGCCTTGCGTTTAGGCTACAAAGGAGGCTACGAGCTGGAAAACCTGACTGTTGGCATGGGAGCGAGGTGGCAGATGGTACAGGTGGATTACGCGTTTAGCCTTATTAAAGATATGGATCATACGCACAAAGTATCGCTCTCTCTGCGGTTGTAATAATATTAGAGGCACCGCCAACCGGAAAAGATATATAGGGACGCCTACGGCAGTAGGGGCGATTCCATGTAATCGCC
>JAGLMY010000240.1 GCA_023139775.1 bacterium | reverse complement strand
CGAAAACATGGTTTCGCCCCTACAATTTATTTTTTTTCACGTAACATGCTGACATGTTATAGCTTGTGCATTTTTGTCGGAGATTTAGAAATTGACGGAATTGGGCAGTAATGGCATACTTAATGTAGAAACTAAATTCCTATCAGTTTTAGCTTACGCATGTTGGTAAGAGGTTGATTTTTAAAGAGTTTTTGTACATCTGCGGTGTTGCGGCCGTTGTTGGTCAGGGAAAGCAAGATTGGATGGATAAACTCTTTGACAGCTTGCTGCGCGGATATTCATTAGCTTAAAAATAAATAAAAAACTGAAACGGAGTGTATAAATATGCCTAATATTTATATTAACAAACCGGTTTATATTACTTTTTATATCTTTTTATTTCTTTCATTTATAATACCCATAACACCATTGCGTGCCGATATTTCAGGCGTTACCGCGGTCCTGGGTACAAACACGGTGAATACTGCTTCTACATATACTTTAACTTTTACTACCGGCGGCTCAGGAGCACTCTCGGCCGCTGCCAATGATACCATTATCATTACTTTCCCGCAAAATACTAATGTGCCGGCTAATATAAATCCTGGTTCTCAAGTTACAGTCAATGGTTCGGATATTACTACCGCGGCCGCCGGCTCAGGACAGGTCTTGACCATCACGACCCCGGTGGACATCCTTGACTCAACTTTTGTAACTGTAATTATTACTACTGGCGCTCAATTAATTAATCCCAGCCTTCCGGGCACGACCTATACCCTGGACGTGCATACTTCAATTGAAGGTACGGATGTGAGTTCTGGAAATTATACTATTTTAGCATCTTCAACCACTCTCAATGTCGGGACAGTGGTTCCAAATCCCGCAACCTTGGGTAATTATGCTGAATATACGATTTCAGTGACTTTAAGCAGTGACGGCGCTATCTGGGGCGGTAACAGCGAGATTATTGTTGGTTTTCCGGTTGGTACTGATGTTCCATCCGGCGGGCTTTCAGTTACCGGCATTACTGTAGACGGCACTACAGTCGATTCCGCCATCGGCGCCGGACAACAGATCACACTTATTCCAAATCAAGATATTAATGGTTCTTCCTCTTTTGACAATGTTTTTCCCGTTTCTCTGCAAATTCGAAATCCGACCTCTACCGGTATTTACACGCTTGATGTTTCCACCAGCGCGCAGCCGGCCGGAACCAGTTCAAATTATAATATCTCCCTTTCCAGTACCACGGTCAATGTAACCGGGGTTACTCCCAATCCAGCCACTATAGGAAATTATGCTAATTATACCATTTTGTTTATTACCAGTGCGGATGGCGCTTTGACTGGCGGCAGCAGTGAAATTCTTATTGTTTTCCCGGCCGATACTATGGTTCCCAACGGCGCACTCACTAATGTTACGGTTAATGGAACCAGCGTTTCCTCTGCCAATGGTACTACTGCCACGCGCCTGGTTACTATAATTCCCAGCCAAGATATAAACGGCTCTACCACAGTTACGGTCCTTATTCCGGACTCAGCCCTGCGTAATCCCACTTCCGCGGGAAGCTATAACCTTACGGTCGAGACTACTCCCCAGCCGCTTGGCACAAGTTCAAATTATGATATCTCTCTTTCCAGTACGCCGGTCAATGTAACCGCAGTAACTCCTAATCCCGGCACTATAGGAAATTACGCTAATTATACCATTTCCTTTACTACCAGTGCGGACGGGGCATTGATAAAAGAGAGCAGTGAAATCATTATCGTATTTCCCAATGATACAATTGTCAGCAATGGAGCTCTCGCTGGTGTCACAGTCAATGGCGCTCCTCCTTTTTCAGCCAATGGAAATTCCGGCACACGCACTGTAACTATTATTCCGGCCTCTAATATCGGAGTATCCACCGGTGTTACCGTGTTTATCCCCAGCAGCGCCCTTGCCAACCCCGGCAGCTCCGGTAATTATTCCCTTAGTGTCGCAACCACGGTTCAGCCTGTTGGTACCAGTCCGTTGTATGCCATTGGTCTTTCCAGCAATTCCATCAATGTAACCAGCGCTGTCCCTGCTCCTTCTGTAGCGGGCAATGATGCTGTCTACACTATTATATTTGATACCAGTTTTGACGGCGCTTTGGCCGGCGGCAGCAGTGAAATTATCGTGGGATTCCCGAATGATACCGAGGTTACCGGCGGATCGCTTTCCGGTATCATTGTCAACGGTGTAGGCGCCTCATCCGCCAACGGCAATGTACCTTCTCAGCGTTATATCACTATTATTCCTACGCAAAACCTGGCCGGTGGCAGTACGGTCTCTCTTTCAATTCCGGATACTGCCTTACGCAATCCCACTCTGGCAGGCAATTATACTCTATCTGTTGCCACCAGCGTTCAGCCTGCGGGCACCAGTCCGGCATATAGTATTGGCCAGTCTGCCATCCCTATCGTGGTAACCAACGTTACTCCCAGTCCGGATACGCCGGGAAGCGGCTCAGATTATACTATTACCTTTTCCACCTCTTCAGACGGTCCGCTGATCGGAGGCGACAGCCTGATAATAGTTACCTTTCCCGCTGATACAGTAGTCAGCCAGGGATCGCTTTCCGGTGTCACGGTAGATGGTACTGCGGCTGATTCCGCTGTGGGCAATTCCATTTCACGTTCCATTACTATTGTATTGCAACAGGATATCAACGGAAGCAACATCCAGCTGTATATCCCCAATGCCTTGCAAAATCCTACTCAAACCGGGAATTATACGCTTACCGTAGAGACCAGCCCGCAGCCGGTTGGTACGAGTCTGCCATACCTTATTCAAATATCTTCGACTCCGGTAACTGTAAACAGCGTATTACTTACCACGAATATCGTAAATACCTCGGCAGGATATACTGTTAATTGCACTCTCAATGTAGTGCTGCGCAGTCAAAAAAGCTCTTTTTTTATGATATTCCCTTATAATACCGAGGTTCCCAACGGAAGTATAAGCGGCGTGGTGGTTAATGGCGTGGCGGCACACTCGGCCAGTGGAAATTCCGGGACGCGCACTATTACTGTTGTACCGGCTGCGGATGTTTCTCCCAGCGCCGCTTTTCCTATCGTCATCCCTGACACTACAATTTTAAATCCCAGTATTCCTTCAACCGCACATTCTCTAGGCGTAAGCACCACGGCCCAGCCCCTGGGAACGCAAACCTATACTATCCAGGCCTCCACTACGCGAATATCAAATGTCAGTGTGGTTCCCAGCCCCAGCCGGGCCGGCCAGACAGCAGCATACACTGTTAATTTCAATGTCGGAGCCTATGGATGCCTGGGCCAGGGAAATATTATTACAGTGGAATTTCCCGCGGGAACCGGTCTTCCGGCTTCCTTTTCCAGTGGAAATATCCTTGTCAACTCAATCGGGAATACCGGCACGGTTTATCCGGTTAACCAGGTGGTGAAGGTATTAATACCGCCCGGAGTTACGGTCGCCAACCATGGCGGGGTTATCATAGTCCTGTCCGGCATCTCCAATCCAGGGGTTGGATTTTACCGGCTGAATGACGTGCATACAGATGCCGAACCCTTCCCGGTTTCCTCCCCGTATTACTGGATAACCGCTGATTCCCAAATTACCCTGGGACAGGTCCTGGTATCCCCGGATGTCATTAATGCCAACGCGCAATATACCATTAATTTTATCCTGGGATTAGAAGGCAGCCTGTCTCAGAATGTTGATAAAATATTCTTATCTTTCTCCACCAACACTTCAATGCCCCTGATGGTTAATCCCGCCGATATCACGGTAAATGGCACAGCAGTCTCCAGCGCGGTTCTATTCTCGACTTATAGCATCGAAATTCTTTCGCCTATCGATATTTCCGCCAGCGCTTCCGATAAATCCGTTCAAGTAGTCTTTCAGACGGCTTTTGGAATTACCAATCCGCCCCTACCCGGGACCTACACGCTCAGTGCCTATACTACGATTGAAAATACCGTTGTCACTTCGGATTCTTATCAAATCAATCCTTCTACCAATACCCATCTGACTTCGCCCCAAGTTCAATTGAGTCCCCTGTTCACCAACTCCTACGGCCGTTATGACATTCAATGTCAGACCGGCAGTTTAGGCGGTCTGGTTAAAGACATCAGCACTATTGACCTGGTTTTTCCGGATGACTTCAATATACCGGGCGGCATTGTTGCCGGTAAAATTTCCATTAATAATCAACCCTTGACCACGGCTGTGTCTATTACAAATCATACCCTGACACTTACTACGCCGGTGGACATCGCGTCTGCCGGCTCCCTGGAAATCATCATTGAAACCGCGGCGCATATCCGGAATCCTTTAACAGCCGGTGATTATTCCCTGAGTCTCTATACCAGCAGCGAACCCACGCCCATGGAATCCAATTCTCTGCATATTGCCAGAGCCACCTGGAAGGACGTGGTATCCTATCCCAACCCCTTAAAACTTCCGGAAGCCAGGAATAAGAATTTCACATTTCTTTTTATTCCGGAGCAAAGCGCGACTCTGAGAATTTATACCCTGGACGGCAAGCTGGTGCGCACATTGACTAAAAATGACCCGTCCGACCGCATGGTTTGGGATTTAAATAACGAGAAAGGACAACAGATTGCCAGTGGGATATATATCTACAAAATATTTGGGCCGGGTGGAGAAAGGAAGGGTAAGCTGGCTATAATGAAATAACCTACGGTAATAATAATTATTTTAGGTTGTCATCCCGGCTGCCGGCTAAAATAATGCCGGCCTGACAATAGCAGTGAATTTTAGCATTAGAAAGAATGCCTGATTTACTTACACCAAACCCCGAAGATCCTATTTATTTAATTCACGTGATTTTTTCACAGACTTTATTTCTTCCGCTTTGTTTAGCAGTATATAACGCTTCGTCTGCCCGATGAATGAGTGTCGTTATGGTATCGTCGGCGTTATTTAAAATTGTCACACCAAGACTAATGGTGATATAAACAGTTTGTTTTTGAAAATGAAGTTTGTTTTTTTCCACTGCCCGTCTAAGTTTTTCCGCGACAATTGTCCCGTCTTTGATTTCGGTTTCAGATAAAATTATGGCGATTTCTTCGCCGCCATAACGAGCAATGATATCAGTTTCTCTGGTATGTTCTTTCAAAATTTTCGCGGTCTGTTGCAATATTTTATCGCCCATCAAATGCCCGTAGGTATCATTAAAATTTTTGAAATTATCAATATCCATCAATATAAATACCAGCGGCCGCTGATAACGCTGAGCTCGAATAATCTCTTTTTCTAAAGCGCTCATTAAATAACGCCGGGTATAAATTTTCATAAGCGGATCTTCCTGGAATTCTTTCTGATTTTTTTCAGTATGGGTGTTAAAGAAATATATCATTTGATTCATAATATTGGCAATGCGCTGAGTAAAGACAAACTCGCGGGCTTCAATTAAAACGTGTTTATAATTACCGAGAAATATTTCCTTCATTCCGTCCTCCAGCCCGCTGATGGCGTCTTCGAGCCGATCCCCCTGTATATAAATGACTTTCCAGAGAACCAGCGAAAATATCGAGATTATAATAAAAATGATTATTACGCTGAAAACGATAAATTTTTTAAATAAGCTGGTCACATTAAATTCGAGAAAAAACAGATATTTTTCTCCGAAATCCCGTCTGACTTGGTAGTTCCAGCAATAGGCGTTTTGGGATATTAGTAATAATTTAATACCGGGTTTTTTTGGCAATTTATAATTAGTAAAATTGTTTTTATCACCCTTTGGCAATTTATCCCGGCTGCGCTGCCATAAATACCCGGCATGCTCTTTGGCCTTATACCAGAACAGTATTTCTAAACCTTGAATATTTGCAAGTTGGGTTTTTACTTGGCTGAAAAAAAACAAAAGTTTAGGGGGAGAGGAGCTGGTTAATTTTTCCGCAATAATTTGCGATTTGGAAGGCGTAGCGCCTTTGGTTTTCTGTGTTTGTTTAGGGCCGGTCTTTTGTGCGGTATTCTCAGCTTTAGACATATTGTTTAGAAACTTAGAGAAATATTTAAAAACACCGAGTGCTTTAAAGAAAACGGTCGTTGTTTCCAAGGTATGGGATTTAGTGTTTGATTCATTGACTGTTTTTGTTTTTTTGCGTTTGGATGTTTTTTTAATCGCTTTCTTTTTTGTTGTTGCGTTTTTTGTTTTGACAATAGTTTTTAGAGAAACTGGTTTGGCGGCTGGATTCATATGAGGCAGGGCATAATCAATCAGATTTTGTTGTTGCAAATAAATAAAGGCTTTTTCTGATCGTTCGGCAATTATTTTATGACACATATAATTAAAAATAATTGCCGCTCCCAGGGCGAGAAAACAAGCGGAAATTAAAACAACTATAGTAATATGAATACACAACCGCTGATGAAAAATAACCGGTTTTTTTAACATTTCGACTCCCTAATTATTTAATTACAGTATTAGGTGTTAAAAAATAAAAAACCATGCTAGTCATAGTATTATAGCAGAGATAACTCCGGTATGTCCTGTAAATTTTCATTCCAGTACATCTAAACCCGACAACCTGCTCCAGCAGCCCCCCATAGGGAATGCCAGGGTGGGGCGACGGCTGGGCTGGACAAATAAGTTATGGATATTGTAATGCTTGCACCAACGCTTGCGCGTCTTTCCAGGCGGGCAAGCGTTTGAGTGAACGCTTGGCCCAGGTACGGGCTTCTTTACGACGATTCGGAGCGTCTTTTAGGGTAATGGCAAGCATGTAATAGGTCCTGGCCATCTGTTTGTCTGAGGAAGCAATCTTCAAGGAAGCCCGGAAATAATTTTCCGCGGTTTCCAAACGTTTTTCCTGAAGCGAGATGACACCCAAATTGTACAAGGAGGCAATGTGCTGCGGTGCGCGTTTGAGCACTTCGGCAAATGCTTGCTTGGCTTTTTCCGGTTGTTTCAAATGTAGCTGGAGCTCGCCAATAAAAAACCAGGGCAAAAAAGAATCCGGAGCAATCTCCGCGGCTCGTCTTGCTTCCCGGAGCGCTTTTTTCGGCGAGGCCGGGTTGAAATAGGGATTGCGTTTGGGATCAATATTGAAATATTGGAAGGGAACGATCAGTGATTTGTGTGACTCGGTTTTCCGGACATACAACGAGCAGACATCATCCCAGTACACCAACGCCCAATTTCGGGATTTCCATAATTGATAATAGAGTTTGATCTCGTTTTTCGGAGAAACCAACAATCCCTGGATATTGTGTTTGTCCAAAAGAGCCAAACATTGCTGCGGATCACCCCAGATAATTTTGCGGTATTCAGCATAGAGTTTTTCGCCAAACAAGGGGAAGCGTCCGTCAATAAAGACCTGTATTTGACTATCAGTGACCCAACCGGTATATCCACCCCAGATATCGTGGGTCAATAAACGGCCTTTGATGGGATGATCCAGGAGCCACTTTAATCCGTTTTTAGGAAACATGCCCGGTATTTCACCCAACCGGAAAGCATATCCGGTGCTGGTAGTGATGATTAACAGGATTCCAATAACTGCGGTCCCGGCATATAAGCTCAAGTGTCTGAATTGCTGCGAAAAAGAGGTTTTAGGAAAGAATTTTTGCCATAAAAAACGCAGATGATCTGCCAAGGGCGGCAGTGCGGCAAAGAAAAAAAGCGGCATATTGCGATACGATTTTACAGCCAGATAGGAAAAGGCCAGCATGGGGATCAAATCAAAGAGACGGGTTCGACGCAGAGCAAAGATCTGAGCGAGCCAAACTGAAATCAGGAGAAGGAAAAACAGGGGCTCGCGGGAAAAAACCGGGGGTGCCCATTCCGTTAAATATTTCATAAAATCATCGCTGGCTGTAGTTTCCAGTACAAACGTGTACAGAGAAAATCCCATGGGATTTATGGCTCCGGCCACAAAGGAAACAGCAAAAATAGTACTGAGCCAGAGCACACGCTGTCTATAAAACAGATCCTGGGTGCGCCAGCAGGCAATGATGTCATCAAAAATCTGGGCGCCCAGAAAACCAAACATTACAATAAAGCCGGGATGCAGATTGGCCCAGGGGATGGTTATTACAGGAATAAACCACAAATATTTTCCGGTTGAACGCTCTTGTTTGGCATCCGTTCTTCGGTACATATCAATCAAGAGCATGACAATGGGCAAGAGCAGGTAGGTGACTACATAGGGGCGTTCAGGCATAATGCGGTTCATGGGCGCCACAATAGCTATTGCTAAGAGTGCGCCCACAACTCCCAGGTGCGGCCATCGTCGATAGATTAAAAGTCCCAACAAAAAGAGCGCAATAGTCATGGCCGCGGCTTTGACCAGGGTTAGTAAAGTATATCCGCCAAGTGTATAGGCGAGATAAATGCCGATTCGAAACAGGACTTCCACCCGTTCGATGGATTTTCCAGGAACCGTGTAGGCAAAGGGTTCTTTGTCTGTCTGTAATTTATTTTCCACCCAATGCCGGCCATCCCGCAGATGGATAAACACATCCGGATCACCCAAGGGATGGATCATGAGTCCGAATACCAAAAGCAGCATAGCAACGATCAGTATGCGCGTGGGCCAGAGTAATTTGGCAGGGATTTGAGAGTTGGCAACTAATTGCATATAGAACATCCCGTCAAAGAATAATGTATAGTACTAACACTAATTTAAAAAAACTGGAAGTATAAAGTGTCGTGATGTCACGGCAGGAATTCTTTATTGACATAAAATCTAAAAAAACAGATATAATAGTGTCAAAAAGACATATAAGGATGTTAAATAACGACAAAATATTTAAACCGTGAAATGTAATCTTTCAGTTATGGTACTAAAATCGCATTGTGGTCAAGTAAGCGTTGAGAATAGAAAATCGAAAATTGACCGCATTTGAATATTATTATCATGTTTAAGGTTCAAATGCTTCGTAAGCTATCAGTCATGTTAGTACCATGACTGATAGCTTACGAATACCATCACTTTTTATTTTGGGGCAAGACTATTGTTGCTTTGTGCTGGTTAATTTGGAGAAAAGAATTTGAGCAATAGCGAATAATAAATGGAGGAAATGATGAAAATCAATAAAAAACTGATGAAAGTATTAATAATAATCCTATCAATAGTGGCCGTACTGGCACTGATCGGACTATTATTAGGGCGATGGGTTGAAGATTACTCACCTATACCAAAATCAGATATCTTATCAATTCCCGAGCCTGTTAAGCAATTGAGTCAGCTGGAAAATAGGGTTCATGATTGGCCTGCCTGGAAGGGATCCAAAGCTGATAATACCAGTACGTTTACCTCAATTAAAACCGACTGGTCTGGAGGTTTAATCAAACTCTGGGAAATCGATTATTTATGCAAGGGAAAAGATTCGGTTTCCTGGTCCTGCCCTGCGATAAAAGGTAACCGGCTGGTGATACCAGGCAGGGATGAAAAAAAAGAATACGTTTTTTGTTTGAGTCCGGACAATGGAGGACTATTGTGGTATAAGACCTACAAGTCAGAGCCAAATAACAGCAGCTATGGCATTGGCGCCCGGGCGACCCCTACGATTGATGATGACCGCGTGTATACGCTCTCCCGAGGCGGGAAATTGATTGCCTGGCACCTTTATGATGGTAAAAAAATCTGGGAACATGATCTAAATGATTTAGGTGGTAATACGCCTCAGTGGGGTTACAGCGGTTCACCGGTGGTCTATGGCGATTCCCTTATTGTTCAGAGTGGGGGAAAAGCAATATTGATCGCCTTTAATAAATTCAATGGGGAAATAATATGGAAAACCAAGTCTGGTGATGGTTCCTATTCCACCCCTGTTGTTGTAAAAAGTGAACCCGAAGATTATTTATTAGTGCTGGGCGGCAAATTTTTCTATGGCTTTAGGGCAGCAACTGGGAAGTGGTTGTGGGAGGTGCCTTTTGATACCAATAATAATATTAATATTGTGACGCCGCCGGTGGATAAGAATAAAAATATAGCAATGATCAGTGCTTGGTATGGAAAGGGGATAAAAGCCATTAAAATATCTCCTTCACATGCGGAGGTGATATGGGAGAATAAAAGCATAGTTGCCCATCAGGCAGATCCGTTTATTCTGGATGATCACGTGTATGGCTTTTCAGGGATGAGTGCTCAAAATATGGGGACATTCAAATGTTTGGAGCTTGAAACCGGGAAAGAGAGGTGGGCAACCGGCCAGATTGGGAATGGGCAGTTTATCTATGTTGAACCATATTTTATTAGTCTGGATCTAAAAGGGAACCTTTTTCTAGTGGAGCCTGATCCTGATGAATTCAAACTGGTAACTTCTTTCCCAGGAGCCATTCCAGGCGTTACAAAACGTTCTTGGACCAAGCCTGTATTAGCCCAAGGTAAGCTCTATTTGCGTTATGCTCATAAGCTGATCTGTTATGATATTCAGAAATAATTTTTATTTTCTTTGACGTTTGGGAAGCTGCGGCTTGTCAAGCGAGCATTCCCAGTCACAGGCAAATTGTTCCCCAGCTTGTTGCAGCAACCCGGGACTTTCCGCAATTAAAATACCTTCATGGTGCTTGGTCAGACCCCAGTAGGTCCAATTAGGACTTCCAAAAATAAGCCGCTGACAGTCGAAGATTCCCATTTTTAAATGCATGATCTGATTAGTTTGAGAAAGCGGATACCAGCGAACTAAAGCTCCGGAATTACGAAGTTGCGCGGCCGCCTTCTGATTCGTTACTTGGGAGGAACAGAGAATCACCTGGACCTTGACACCGTCCGCTGCGGCTTTAGCCAGGTCGGCAATAACCTGCCGGTCGGTTAATTTATATACCTCTACCGCCACGCTCACTTGGCTGTTGGCTATCTCCTGACGGATTATTTTGCGCAATCCCGGATCAAAAATCAAACGGTCCGCACTGACAGGGGCCGGCCAGGCGTCCGCGCCGAGCATAATAATCCAGCAGGTTAACAGCACAATAAAGTTCTTAGGCAGAAAACTCTTCATTCCATCTCCCGTCTTATCTTCGCACCCAGGGCGGCGGGTTTTTCCTCCGGTTTTTATAGCCACGGTTTAGTGTCGTGTCTCATAAATAACATGAATAAATGTTTTGTCATTCCGGCATGCTTTTAGCCGGAATCCAGGGGATTTTTCCTTAAAAAACAATATTTTTCTGGACCCCGGCTAAAATCATGCCGGGGTGACATATTAATAGAATTTCAGAAACACGACACTAGGAGCCTGAGCAATTGTCATAAGGATTCTTTTAAAAATTGTCATTCCTGCAGATTTTAAGCAGGTATTTTGTGAGTATATCATATCAAGAAAAATTTATTCCGAAAAAATCACCAACAGAAGTAACCCCGTTAGAACCAAAATTCTTGAATCATTTCCCTTAATTATGATTCCCAACGTGGTAAAGGTGGGGTAGAATTTGAAGCAATATTGATGTTGGAGGTGTGATATGGCTAAAATAAATGTTCTGGAAAAAGAAATAACCATATATTCACAAAATGAGGAGGATTATATCTGCTTAACAGATATAGCTCGTTATAAAGATCCGAATCGAACTGATTATATTATCTAAAATTGGATGAGAAATAGAAACACCATAGAATTTCTTGGTATTTGGGAGCAGTTAAATAACAATAAGTTTAATCCCATCGAATTCGATGGGATTAGAAAACAGGCTGGATTAAACAGTTTTATTCTGACAGCTAAGCAGTGGATAGAAAAAATCAATGCTATTGGAATAACTTTGAAAACAGGGCGCTATGGTGGTACTTATGCACATAAGGATATTGCCTTTGAGTTTGCATCCTGGATTTCGGTTGAATTCAAACTATATCTCATCAAAGAATTCCAACGGTTGAAAGAAACAGAACAAAAACAACTTGGTTGGGATATTAAAAGAAATTTGGCGAAAATCAATTACCGTATTCATACAGATGCTATAAAGGAAAACTTGATTCCAAAGGAATTGACCAACCAGCAAATTAATCAAGTGTATGCTTCTGAGGCGGATGTCTTGAATATGGCTTTATTCGGTATGACTGCTAAAGAATGGCGGGACACCAATTCAGGTAAAAAAGGAAATATCAGGGATTATGCTAATGTTTCCCAACTGGTCTGTCTTTCTAATCTGGAAAACCTTAATGCGGTTTTCATAAATGAAGGTATGACACAGCAGGAAAGATTGAGTAAATTGAATAAAATATCCATCCAGCAGATGAAATTATTGACAGAAGATCATACGGTTAAGAAACTGGAAGGAAAAGGCAACTAGTGTAGTGTCTCTTAATTAACGGTACAGATGTCACCCCGGCATGATTGTAGCCGGGGTCCAGAGACTGTGACTTTTTCAAACAAAACCCTGGATTCCGGCTGAAAGCATGTCGGAATGACGATAGAAGCATAAAATCAAATGTACCCATATTTTGGAGACACTACACTAGGAACCTGGGCAATTAGTCTGTTTTTTAGGTTGTCATTCCCGAACGGTTTAATCGGGAATCCAGAGGCTTTGATTTTAAAGGAATTAAAAGTCACTGGATACCCGCTTACTACATGCGGGTATGACAAAATCGACTAAATGCTCAAGCTCCTAGGGCTTTTCGCTTTACATGACTGGAGAACGGTGTTAGGAAGTTAGGAAGAAAAAATGGTTTGAGGGAAGAGGTAGAAGATTGAAGGCGGCGAGGAAATTCAACCCACTACCTAACACCGCCCCCTTAGCTCACTAGCCTAACTCTGGAATAATAAGGAGAATTTAATGTACTCGCGAAGCTATTGAAAAAGCTCAGCAGGAAATAAATAAGTTAAGGAAACGAAAGGGACTATAGGATATTCCCCCGATTTAGTGGACACAACGTTAAGACACATTCTTGACTTTCACAAAGTCTGCCGGACTCAGGTAGTTTATGTATGAGTGTCTCCGGTATCGATTGCTCGGCGTTTTCGCTTCGCGAAAACGCCGGCTCCCCACCGTGGACGACGTTAGAACCGTGTTATTGAAGTATGGAAGTCAGTTAATCATTCCAGATCTGGTAAAAGCAGCTTAAATACCCCCTGGTGATACTCACTATATTGCCGCGTTTGGAAAGTTAGGTGGAAGGAGCTAGTAATTAAATATGGTATTCCTGGAATTGGCGAATTCGCCATAATTAGAAATCCGGCCGGATAAAATAATTATAAGATTAGTGTTAAAGAATGGGTAGAGCAAACCAATGCCATGGCCTTATCAAAATAATAAGGCGGGGGTTTGGGGGTGCAGCCCTTTACATCATATAAAACGAATCTATAATACTCCTTTGCGTCTTCGTTTAATACGTTTATTACCTTCAGGGATCAAAGCGATGGTTTGGTCCTGGTCTGAAAGGAGCTTTTCAATTCCAATAATTTCAGGCTCCTGGGCTGTGTCCATATGAAGTTGCAATTGACAATTGTTACAGTTGCGATCACAAAATACAG
>JAGLMY010000024.1 GCA_023139775.1 bacterium | reverse complement strand
TTTAATATTAGTAATATATTTCGTTGATTTTTTCAATGTTTTTTTTTAAAATTATTGAGGCAAAGTGATAATATCCTATTCTATACTAGGAGCCGGTTATCTTTTTTTCCGCAAGGCAGTCATATAGATTTCCAGCGTTTCTGCCGCGGTAGTTTCCCAAGAAAATTGCTTGACCTGAAGATATCCGTTCAATGTCAAACGATGAGCTTCGTTGGAATCAATTAGGATGGCTAATATTTCCTGACTAATGCTCCTCGGATCATCGGGATCCGCAAACCGGACTGCCTTACCGGCAACTTCCGGAACAGAACCAACACGCGAGGTCACTACCGGAACCCCCAAATAAAACGCTTGTAAAATCGGTAGTCCGAACCCCTCAACCCTGGTCGGATAAACAAAAGCCGCTGCGCCTTGAAACAGAGCTGTTAAATCCCGGTCAGGAATATAATCGAGAATTTTAATCCGATCTTTAATACCTAAATGTTTGATAAGTGTTGGCACCACAGATCTCTCAGCTCTCTCAAATCCCGCCAAAACTAAAGAATATGCAGCTGAGCGCGGCAAGCGGGCAAAAGCTCGAACCAAGTTGGCCGTATTTTTCCGCAAATCAATGGCGCCAAATCCCAAAAGATAGGGACGTTTCAAAGCATAGGCTTGAATGGTTTCCTTGACTTTGTCTTCAGGCAAAGGCGATGTAGCGTGAGGATTGGCCAAACGAACGATATGTATCTTTTCAGGATCCATACGGAGTTTTTTTACAATCTCATATTTCGAATACTCGGAATCCGTAATTATTTTAAGCGCCCGTTTGGCCGCATACCCCACTCCATAGCGATAATAGAGATGCGATAAAAACTGGCGCGCATAAATAGAACCGGTAATTTCCGATAAAGGCCGCATAAAAATGGCATCATGAATGCTGACCACATACGGAATGGTTAAACGCCAAGGAGCGCTATTGGCTGTCGCGTGGAGCAAACTCGCTTTAGAGGTTTCAGCCAACCGGGGTAAAATACGCTGTTCCCAGTGCGCGGGATTCATACCATTGCCCCACACTTTTTCAATGCCTTCCAGTTTAGGCCAGGGATCCTCTCCTCGGCGGCGGTCCAGGGCAATTTTCAACCCAAGGGTTCTAGCTTTATTCGCCAGCAAGGCAGGCAGCAGGCGTTGTACATAAATACCCACGCCTCGCGGATGCCCTTGGGCCGGCCGACCGTCTATCAGCACACTTGCTGTCATTTCGTTCCTCCCGGACTCCATCGCCGAAACAGAAAGCGGAATACTTTGAGGGGAAAAAACACCGCTTTTAGCCACAGTTTTACTTCCTGGGCGATTTCATAGCCATTCCGTCGCAGCAGTCTCGTAGGCCACCAGAATATCATATGATATTTAAAGACCTGTCGGCGGCAAAATTTATCAGCTTGAGCAAATATTTTTCGCCGTTGCTCAGCTGAAAATTCCGGGGTCGCAAAAACCGGTTCTGCGCTCATATGGTCAAAAGAGAGATAATCTTCATTTAATAAGCGCCCATGTGTCTTCACAAAATTCCACAAGCGTGTCCGGGGATAAGGCAAAGCCATATAGAATGCGGGCAAATCGATTTTCACGGCCTTAGCAAACTTCAGCGACGCCTTAACCGTGGACACCGAATCCTGTGGATTCCCTATCATAAACATGCCCAATACCTGAATTCCAGCCTTTCGGCACAAAGCAATCGCTCGGGCCATATCTTCCGGAGTTTCTTTTTTACCTACGGCTGCCAACACCGTCTCATCTATGGATTCTATCCCTAAAGAAACGCGATGGCATCCAGCCTTTCGCATTTTTGCCAATATTTCGGGTTGCGCCGCGTCCGCGCGCATGCCCTGAGCCACCCAATTGACGGTTAACCGGCGTCGTAAAATCTCATCACAAAACCGGGTGATATGCTCGGGATTCATAGTTAAATTATCATCATTGATATGAAACAGCTTCTTTCCCCAGCGTTGTCGCAACCATTCTATTTCATTCACGACTTGTTCCGGATCACGCCTGAGCCAGAGTGTCCCCCAAATCGACCGGATCGCGCAAAAAGCACAATCCATCGGACAACCACGACTGCTCAGCAATACATGCTGACGATACCGGCGCATGGGAAACAAATGCCACGCCGGGTATGGCAGTTGATCCAATTCTTGAATTCGAGCAGCCGAAGGATTAACGCGTACCTGACCCTGGTCCCGAAAAATCAAGCCCGGAACCTGAGCAAATACATCCAGCTTGGCCGGACTGGTACGTTTTAAAACCTCAATAAAATCGATAAGCGCCGTTTCCCCTTCGCCACGTAACGCATAATCAATCTCAGCACTTTGCAAACACCCTTCCGGATCAATGGAAGCATGAGGACCACCGATAATTACCGGAGTGGAGGGATAGCGGCGTTTGCATGCCCGGGCCACAGCTTGAGCCTCGCGAAAAGTAAAACTAGTTGTGGTGATGCCTACAACATTATAGGGTTGTGATAAAAAACGCTGGATTTCACGATTGGTGGCCACCGCGGTATCCAACACAGATACACGGTCCCCGTTTTTTTCCAGACAAGCAGCCAAATATCCCAGACCCAGATGCGGAAAAAGTCTTTTGCCGGGCCGCCGTCGATTGCGCGCCGCTAAAAATCCATCCGGATCAATGAGCGCAATGTCCCAGGTTAAACTTCCGAAATGCTCAAGACTCAACGTCCTCCCTCCTGTAGCTCGGCCAACAACGCACAATGCTGTTTGGCAATAGTATCCCAAGCATAAGCGCGCAGCGGTTCGCGCCGTTGCTCTGATAAAGCTTCCTTTAGCTTTGGTTCTTGCAATAACATTTCAACTGCCTGGGTTATTGCCGTCATATCTCCCGGTGGGACCAAAAGCATATGTTTCCTATCTAAAAAAGGAAAATACTTCTTTTGCTTCGGAATTGTCGTAATGACCGGCAGTGCTTGTTCCAGACATGCCAGCATACTCCCTCGTTTTAATGAGGCCCCATCCTCAAACGGTAAAACAGCACAATCAGCGCTAGCCAGTATTTTTGCGGCTAGCCGTGGTTGCGCGTATTCCAACTGAATAGTGTGATCGATCAAATCCAGTTTTTTTAACTGCTGTAACAAGTGTTGATGATATTTCACTTGAGACGATAGCTGCGGCAATAATAACAGTTTAACATACGGATACTTTTCCCGCAGCAGCCGAATGGCAGGAAAAAGCGTTTCCAACCCTTTCGGTGGATTGGCAAATCCGAAAAACGCCACTATAAAATCCTTCGGTTGTATACCTAAAACAGTTCTTTGTTGGTCGCGATCAAACGAGGCTGTCACTGGCGGCACATTCGAACCAATAGGAATAAACCGCAGACGCGCGCTGACCCAAGTATGCTTTTTTTCTATGTTCTCACCATCTTGCGGATCCACCAGTATGACTCTATCCGAGTATCGCAAGGCGGGTATCACTCGCATTTGAGTCCAGGGCCGAAAATAGCGAAATTCGTGCAACGTGGTAAGTAATGGAATTTCCGGAAACTTTTTTTTCAGTATTCTTGGCAAAAAATTCACTGCTAAGGAACGGCCATAATTAGCTGTAGGCCATTGAAAAAGGATAAAATCCGGTTTGGTTTCACGAACCGTCTGTTCAACGATACGCAACGTTGACCATGACCAGCGATCAATGCGCGTATGCACCTCCAGCAGAGATTCCCCTGCCAAATAAAAATCCGGACGCGCGTGTTTGGAGGTTAATACCTGCACACGAATTCCCTGTCGGATCAGATGTTCGCATAATTTCGAGGAATAATCGCCCACACCACAGGACAGCGGCGGCCAGGTTCCTGAAATCACCAATAAGGTCCAGGGTTTTGTATGGTTTTGAGTCATGAGAATATATTTCCATTACTACTAGTAATATGGATGCAATAATTTCCACTATCAATGGATATTATCATAGAAAACCGCCAATTGCGACTGAGTAGTGAAATCATCTGAAACACGAATGGAATTCCGCTTAATTCATATAATCTCTGCATACACTTTTATTAAACACGAAGCAATGGTATCCCAGGTATGCTCCTGCGCCCACGCACGGGCTGCGTTCTGCAGTTTCTGCCGGCGATCCTTATTTGCCAAGAGCCCTTCCAAGTGATCTGCCAAATCCCGGGCCTCCCCGGTTTTGAACAGTTCTAAACACGGCTGTTGCGCGACAATCTCCTGAAAGCATTCAATATCCGAGGCCAACACCGCCCTGCCCTGCGCCAACAAAACAGACAAAGAATAGGATGACGTCCCCTTCAGATACGGCATTAGCACCACATCCGAAGCAGCCAGTAGATCAGTCAATTCCGGCGGCGCTAAATAACCGGTCAGCTGCACATTTCCCTTATATTGATCTGCCGCACGCTGGACAGCGGCCGCATAGGCTTGATCTGCTTTAGAAAAGGGTTTGCCGACAATCAGCAACGTCGCTTGCCTGAATAATTTTTTCCAGGCTTGTAAAGCCAGTAAATGTCCTTTGGATGGAATTAAGAATCCGAAAATGGTCACCACCGGGCCGGACATTGACCAACGCCGGCGGGCGCGGTTGGCATCTCCTTTTGGCAGGGATTCGGGAATCCCCTGGGGAATGACCATAATTTTTTCCTCAGGCAGACCGCGTTGCTGCAAAACCTTGGCATAGGCCTGGGTATGCACCAGTACTTTTTCAGCTTTGGCAAATTGTCCGACTTCCAAATAGCGGCTCCAGCCGAAAATTCGGTACAGGGCATCACGCCACCCACGCAGTATTCGTTTCCAAAAAGATCCGCCTCGAAAGTTTTGCAGCCAGGTATGTGAGGTAATAATATACGGAGTCTTTAGGGTGGAGAGCAGATCTTTCCAATAATTGTTCCAGGGATCACGTCCGCCAAAAAAAATGTATTCATGCTGGATATGGGTCAGATCACAATCATTGCATTGCAGGCCGAGTTCGCGAAAATAGGCAGCACTGTGTTGCCCGTGTTTCATAGGCACCACCTTGATTTCCATCTTGGTTTGCAAAGCTCCCACCAGGGCTTGCGCGTAATCCGCAATACCACACGGCTCATCCCAGGTTGTCAACATGGCAATTTTCATATTACGTAGTCTCCCTAACCTTTGAATAGCTCAGTCAAAATGGTATGAACAAAAACATATATATGCGTTCTCTGCTTTTTACTTTTTTCGTAACTCCCACGTGCTCAAGCCAACCAGCATACACCAGAAATATGCCGCCGCATTGATCAGACGCCCGGAAAGCGTAGTATTGTTAGTAATCTTATAACTCATCCATTGAATAACCTTTTTGTCCGGAACACGTCGTTGTGCTTGCAAGGCTGTCCGTTTGGTCTTCAACATTTCCTTGTGTTCTCGTATCCACCTGGCAGCTTTACGAATCGGAACCAAAGACCGACCAGCGCGTAAATCACTGAACCTTTCCATTAATCTGGACAAGAGCATCAAAGGCCAGATGCGCATTCGCGTAGCCGTGGAAAAAAGCGTCAAAAAATTCAGCCTCCGATTTCTTTCCAGCAAAAACCGGTTTTGCTCGGAAAAATTGCTGACCGTAGCGCCGCCGATATGTTTCACCACCACCTCAGGCACACAGAACACCTCATACCCGCGCAAGCGTGCCCGCCAAGCCAAATAAATTTCCTCATGCGTAAAACGATAATCCGAATCAAACGGCAAACCCACCAATTCGTGTTTAAAGACCAGCGAACAACCGGCTGCGCCAAAAGCCAGTGTGCGATCCTTAAACACATTGTGAATAACAGCGCCGGTTAAGCTCATGGCGCCATTATACGGATACTGACTCATGTCCATATTCATATTGTCCACTGCCGGACCTGCCACCGCCGCATCCGTACGCGCTTCCAAAGCCTCAACCAAACGACGGATAAAATCTTTGGGCAAATAAATATCATTGTTCAAAAGAGCGATATAGTCACTTTGGGAATGCTCCACCCCGGCATTGCAGGCGCCGGCATAATGCAAATTCTCCTGCAAAACCAGTAGACGAACCTGCGGAAATGCCGGCGGTAATTTTTTAGCAGTACCATCCGACGAACAATTGTCCACCACCAGGATATCCAGATTAGGCCAATCCTGGACTAGTACGGTTTCCAGACATTGGCGCAGCATATCCCAATCGTTGTAAGTAATAATTACTGCTGTTACTCTCGGTTGTGGCATGACACAAGCGTACTCCTCCGGATGATATCCAAATCCGTTCATCACTGGTTCACTCCCTGTTTTTCCCTAATTTCTCCAGGACTGTGAATCCCGCGCAATAAGCCAAGTGTTTTATCCTCCACCCTGGCCGCGTATCCCTAAAATCTTTTTTCTCCTGAAAGACAGTTGAAAAATATTCCTCAATTGCTCGAATCACGCCTCGCCGGTTATTCCAAGCAATACCCATACTTCCGTCTTTACGGAAATAAATCCGCTTCAAGTTGGTGTCATGAAAAACCGCCTTGGCTTTTTCAGATAAATGCGGAAACCAGGCCTCGATTTCCTGACAAGTATGTTCATAAAAATGTGAACTATCGATAAATAAAACATCAATATGCTCCGGCAACCCTTTTTCCCGGCACCAGGCACTAAAGCGTTTGGCAAATTCGATGTCATCACTTTTCACAAAATACCATCTATCATAGGTGGCTACCTTCGAGCAATCCTCAATGTCAACACTAACAAAATCCGCCTGGCACAAGCGTGCCGCCCGTTCCAAAACATACGTGCTGTCACCACCACGTGTACCCAATTCGACAATCAATTTGGGTTGAGCGCTTAGTGTTTCTTCGAAAAGTGTAACCAGGTGATCACTAAAATCCGTATAGCGATAAGCGCGTTCCTGAATTTCTTGGAACTCTTTCATATTCGAAAACTGATGCGCCGACGGTTTGGCTCGCGAGATAAAAAGATTATATAACTTCTGCACACCCAACAAAACGTATCCCAACATAGTTGTAAACATAGGTTGAATTTCCGTTCTCGTTTATTTTTTCAGGTTATTTTCACGTCACTCTCTTTGGTGGGCCGTAAAATACGGTTAAACAATTCCCGATCCACCTCATCAAAAGTGCGCAGCAGCCAGAGCAGGCCCGCATACACCAGACCACCCAAAACAATCAGATAACCCAGATCCCAATGCGTTATATAATATAAACCACCTGCCATAACCGCTACCGCGATGGCCGGACGAATAAAATGCCGGACCATGCTAAATTCCATTTTCAAGGGTTTGAACAATACGATGGTAAACAGAAGAACATTCAGAATCTCAGAACCCAGGGTCACCCAGGCCGCGCCCAATTCACCGTATTGGGGTATAAAAATAAAATTAAAGACCACATTGACAATCATTCCGATCATAATCAATACTGTAACGACCTTCTGCTTCCCCATCACAATAAGATAGGGTGAATTAATACTATTCACAGCAATCAGTACAAAGGTCCACATCAAAACCGACAGCACCGGCACACTGGCTGCGTAAGGATCACCAAAAAGCACGGAAATAAAGCGCGGTGCCAAGACCACGGCCCCCATAGCCACGGGCAGCGAAATAATCCACATGTATTTTAAGGAACGCCGATAAATCAGTAAGAAGCGCTTGGGATTTTTTTCATAGCTGGTAGAGATTACCGGGAAAATGGCAGTGCAATAATAGGCCGGAATGATCAGGGTGAATTCCAGGAGACGATAGGCAGCGCCGTAGATACCCACAGCATCCTGACCTTGCATGGACGCCAACATAACTGTATCGATCCGAAAATAAATTATGGAAAAAAGGCTTGCCAAAGCCAGGGGATAGGCCTGTTTGATCATCTTTTTCCAAAACTTAAGATCCAGCACAAACACCGGACGAATAAAATAAAACAAGAGCCAGAATAAGATACTCATGTGCACCGCAGCATAAATAGCATGAATCCAAATCAACGCCGCCACACCGCCATGCGCTGCCAGGGCACCCAAAGAGGCTGTTACCCGAAAAGTATTGGCAATCACCGATACGGTCGAGGGTATTTCCATGCGCTGATGTGCATTGAAAATAGCTGTGACCGTGTCAATATTGCTGTTAAAAAAGAAGGCGAAAGCCAAAATAGAGGTCAACTGTACAATTGGAGCCGGATGTCCAAGCAATATCACGGTTCCAATCATGCCAACACCGGCTAGAACCGAGAGCAGACAACGTAGGATTACAATATTTGTTAAATAGCGTGATTCCTGTTTAGGATTTTGTGCCAGATCACGCGTGGTTAGAATACCGAGACCAAAATCCGTAAGAATGTAGAAAATAGCATGCATGGACAATACAAAGGTATACTGCCCAAATCCGTCGGTTCCTAATTGCCGGGCTGCATAAATGATCAGTGCCACACCCAGTATTTTATTTAAAAGCCCGGCCACCATCTGGACCAAGGAATTCTTGGCAATCCTGGCTGCTGAGTTCAATTTTACCTTTTCTTTTTCATCAGACATACCTGCTCCTTCATACCCAAAACCTGAAGCGAATATATTTCAGTTCTGATTATTTCCTGTTATTTTTCAACGACTATAGCAGATATTCAGGCATCACGCAATATGGATGAGATTTTCGAATGGAACGAATTCCTGACGTGTAATATGTCAGTCATGCTTTTTTTGTTTGTCATCCCCGAATGCTCTTATCGGGGATACGGTTTAAAAAACCAGATTCC
>JAGLMY010000239.1 GCA_023139775.1 bacterium | reverse complement strand
AGGGGCACAGCGCGCTGTGCCCCTGCAATTTAACTTGTAATTCACTAACCCGGACAAAGCCGGAACCAAAAAATCTTTGACAGGATTAACAGGATGCACAGGATTTTATAAAAAAATCATGCCAATCCTGTTATCCTGTTAAAAGAATTTCTTTGCGTCTTCTTGTGCCCGTTTTTTGGGTATGCGGTGAATAATTTTCTTGCCAAAAAAGCAAGAATTTAAGACGTAAGTTACTACAGCTTGCTGAAGGTTTTTTTAAAAATAATTCAAAATTAATTGAGGTTGTCTGGCGCATGAAATATATTCATTTATTAGGTTTACTTGGTTTTCTGGTTACAGGTTGTGCCTCAACGCCGCCCATACTAAAATTACAGGCTGGGGATGGTGTGCCGTTGACCCAGGAGTTATTGGACAGTGCCCAGGAAGAGATTATCCTTGCCACCCAGAGCTATGCTGCCGGGGATCTGGCCGGCGCAGAGCAAGCTGTGGTAAGAGCTGCCCGCATCTTGTATGCGGCTGAATCACCGAGTAACGGGATGGGTAAACGGTATGCGGATCTAACCTCGACGCTGAGTTTGCTGACCGTACGCCTAAATCGCATGTTGCACGAGAGAGCGCCGGAATTGGAACCGGAAAAATTCACTATGCCGATTCCGCACAATCCGCGTATTGAGCGCTGGATTGATTATTATCTCTCGCGCGGCCGGGTAGGGTTCGCGCGCTGGCTGCGGCGTTCCGGCCGCTATGTTCCGATCCTGGAGGAATTATTTGTTCAGGAAGGATTGCCTGGTGATCTGGTGTATCTGGCATTGGTGGAATCCGGTTTTAATCCACGGAACCGGTCTTCCAAGCATGCTGTTGGTCTTTTTCAGTTTATAAAAGGGACCGCGGAATTGGTTGGTTTAAAGGAAAATTATTGGATGGATGAACGGCGTCATCCGGAAAAAGCAGCTTTAGCTGCAATTCGTCATTTGAAATCATTGTACCGGGAATTTGATAAGGATTGGGATTTGGCTTTGGCTGCCTACAATGCCGGTTCGGGCAGAGTTGGCAGAGCCATTCGCGCGCAAAAAGTGAAGGATTATTGGAAGTTGGCTTTGCCGCCGGAAACCGAGGCCTATGTCCCGAAATTTTACGCCACCTTGATTATTGCCCGTGAGCCGGATCTGTATGGTTTTAATTTAAACTATGAAGAGGAAGAGAATGTCGAAGTGGTGGAGATTCCCGGTGGAGTGGATTTTCAAGTTATTGCCGATGCTGTTGGAGTGACACTTACGGTAGTCAAAGATTTGAATACCGAATTAACCAAAGGGTGCACTCCTCCCGGCGAGGAACCCTATGGTGTACGCTTGCCCAAGGGATCCGGGGAGAAATTCAATACTGCGTTTGCTTTACTGCCAAAGGAAGCGAAACTTTTAAGTGAAGAAGAATTGGGCAGGCGTAAATACAAGGGTGTGTATGTGGTCTATAAGATAAAACCCGGAGATTCCTTGTATACCATTGCCAAGAAACACCATACCACAGTGGCAAAAATACGTCGCTGGAATTCAAGTGTGCGTAATAGTAAATATATCCACTCAGGTAAAAAGCTGCGTATTTATCGTACCCGATGATCTGAATATCTGAATAATGGTAGAGACGCACTATAGTGCGTCTCTACCTGAAAGTGCGTCTCTACCTGAAGGAAATTAGGGAAATGAAAACCATTAGAATTGCTTTGGCACAAATCAATCCGGTGATGGGGGATTTCCAGGGAAATATCCGAAAAGTAATAGCTCAAGTGGAGGCTGTTAAAGCCGCCGGGCTGGATTTTGTGGTTTTTCCGGAAATGGTGCTTTGCGGTTATCCGCCGGAAGATCTATTGCATCGTCAGGGGTTTGTCGCGGAAACCGAAGCTGCGCTGGATCAAGTGGCATACTCAACCAAACACATGACTGCTGTGGTGGGGTATGCGTATCAGCAGGAAGATAAGGTCTACAACGCAGCAGCGCTGCTGCATGATGCTGAAAATGTTGCTGTGTATAACAAAATAGAGCTCCCTAATTATGGGGTGTTCGATGAGAAACGCTATTTTTCTCCGGGGACAAAACCGCTGATTTTTGTATATGCGGGAGTGCGGATGGCTGTAACCATTTGTGAGGACATCTGGATTGAAGAGGGACAGGTACAATATTTTCTCAGGGAACAACAGGTGGATGTTATTCTCAATTTGTCGGCTTCGCCGTTTCATGCCGGGAAAATCGAGCAACGTATTCAACGTTTAACTCAAACGGCCAAAAAAACCAAGGCCTATGTCTGCTATGTAAATTTGGTAGGTGGACAGGATGAATTGGTCTTTGATGGCGGCAGTATGGCGCTTACGCCAACCGGAGAAATTCTGGCCGCTGGCGCGCGTTTTCAAGAAACCTTACTGGTGACTGAGATTCAACTGGCAGCACCCAAGACCCATTCGCAGTTTCCGGCTGCTGTGGTGATTTCCTCCGAATCTAAATCAGAACTTCCGGAAAAGATCGTCTGTAATCCGAAGTTGCCGCAACTTTCCCGGCTGGAAGAAGTATATGCCGCGCTGATCATGGGAACCCGTGATTATGTGCATAAAAATGGGTTCTCAAAAGTGGTGCTTGGTTTAAGCGGTGGGATTGATTCCGCCCTGGTAGCAGCTCTGGCAGTAACAGCCCTGGGCGCGGAGAATGTGATTGCAGTCACCATGCCTTCGGAAATAAGCTCTGCGGAAACGCGAGCAGATGCCGAGTTGCAAGCAAAGCAGCTGGGTATTCGTTTTATGACTATACCGATCAACCCCATGCTCGCGGCCTTTGTAGAAAGTTTGCAAGACGCCTTTGGTCCGGGCGAGCCGGGTATTGAACATGAAAATTTGCAAGCTCGGATACGTGGGAATATTCTAATGGCGCTTTCCAATCGATTTGGCTGGTTGGTGCTTACTACCGGGAACAAAAGTGAAACAGCGGTAGGGTACTGTACACTATATGGGGATATGGCCGGAGGGTTTGCGGTTATTAAAGATGTACCCAAGACCCTGGTTTACGCACTGGCGGATTTCATAAATGCAAAAGCGCCGGGTAAGCGCATTGTGCAAAGTATTATTGACCGGCCGCCGACAGCGGAATTGAGACCCAACCAAAAAGACCAAGATAGTCTGCCGCCGTACGCGCAATTGGATGAGATTATCAAAGCCTATGTGGAAGAGGATCGAGATCCGAGCGAGATAAAGAAAATGGGTTTTGCTCTTGAGATAATCTCCCAGAGCGTCCGGCTGGTGGATCGGAGTGAATATAAACGCCGGCAAGCGCCTCCGGGTGTGAAGATTACACCCAAGGCATTTGGGCGTGACCGGCGTCTTCCATTGACCAACCGCTATCAATCCGGGTTTTCAAAATAACCCGTAGAGACGTTGCATTGCAACGTCTCTACAATAAATAATCAACGAAAACAAAAGGAATGTTCGTGCTGACTATTGGTGCCCAAAAAATAACTCCCCCTTTGCTACTGGCCCCCATGATGGACATTACCGGATTTGCGTTTCGTAACCTGATTCGTCAATACGGCGGTTGCGGCCTGTTATATTCTGAAATGCTTAGCAGTCGGCGTGTTCCCAAAGAGACGGATCATTCACCTATTTTCAAGGGTTTTGCAACAGAAGATCATTTGATGCTGCAGCTTTTGGGAAATGATCCGAAATGTTTAAGTGAATCCATAAAACGTCTGGAAGCCTTTAATCCCTTTGGTTTTGATTTGAACATGGGTTGTTCACGCGTGCCCATCATGCGGCAGGGGTGGGGAGCAGCCCTGCTTTCTGATGTCAAGCGCGCCGCCCAGGTAGTAGCAGCCATGCGCAAGACGACGGAAAAACCCCTGACAGTAAAATTACGCATAGCCTGGCAGGAGCAAACAGAGTCTGAAACATTTTTGCGCATGTTGGAAAATGAAGGAGTGGATGCAGTGATTGTGCATGCCCGCACACCGGAAAAAATATTTACCCGTCCTGCCAAGTGGGGATGGATTAGCGAGGTAAAAGCCAAGCTGAATATTCCTGTGATTGGAAATGGAGATGTGTTTACCGCCCAACAAGGCCTGGAAATGCTTGAACAAACACAGTGCGATGCGATTATGCTCGGCCGGGGAGCAATTGCCCGCCCCACACTCTTTCGGGAGATCATGGCTCTGCTGGAAAAAAAGCCTTTGCCGCCTGCACCCGGCAAACTGGAAATATTTAATACATTTGTGAAAGAACTTGGAGAATCCATACATAGCAGAAAACGTACAGCAGAACTGAAGACCTTTTGCGAGTATTTTGCCCAAGGCTTGCCGGTACCGCACTGGTTTTGGGGTCCTATACAAGGAAAACAGGACGCTGGGGAAATTGTCGAGCAGGGAAGAAGTTTTTTGGAACGCAATCAATTATGAGGAGTCAAAGCTTTGACTCCTTTATGGCCCACAACCATCCCACAGGTGACGTATTACCGCGCCAAGGCGTTTTTTTAGGAATGTAGGGGCGCACTGAGTGCGCCCTTTAATATCGTAGGGGCAGGTTCCAAACCTGCCCTTTACGGTAATTGATAGGAGAAAGGCGATAGGAGATTATGTGTAGGGGCGACCCTTGCGGTCGCCCGAAATTATTTTCCGTTTTTATTTTGGTGGTTATACCCGAGCAGCAGAATGCGCTGCATGAGTTGGGAATACGGAATTTTACCTTTGATGGCAGATTGGGCCAGTTCATCTTCCCGGTTCAAAGCCGGATTAGGATTTACTTCAATCACATAAATTTCATTCTCCGGTGTGATCCGCAAATCCAAACGACCATAACCTTTTAAATTTAAAGCCCGAAACGCCGTGCGGCTGATATGAGAGATTTTTTTCTCCAGGCCATTGGGCAGGGGAGCGGCAAAAGTATTTTGAATACCCCACTTTTTACGGAAGCCTTCATCCCACTTGGCTTTGAAGGAGGCAAATTTGGGTTTCTCTTCCGGGAATTCGGTCCAGATCATCTCGCGTAGAGGCAGAACACGCAAACGCTGATTTCCAATCACACTGGCATACAGCTCCCGGCCTTCTATATATTCTTCCACCAGAGCATCGGTACGCATGTTTTCATGCAAAAACTTAACTCGCTCCAGGCAGGCGTTGGTATTTTCCGCGAAAGAATGCTCGGCAATGCCTTCGGATCCTTCCTGGCCGAGAGGCTTTACGAAAACCGGAAATTTCAAGTTTTTCAGACTGCGATTTAATTTGCCTGGTGGAAATACCACAGAACGAGGAACCTTGATACGGTGGGGCGCTAAAATCCGCTTGGCGAACAATTTGTTGCGGCAAATGCTCAAAGTCGCGGCATCCGAACCAGTATAGCGTACATTCAACATTTCCAGCAAACCGGCCACATTACTCTCGTGTTTGCGGTCATTATTAAAAACTTCCAATAGATTAAAAACAATATCCGGCGGATGCCGGCGGATTTCTGTGATTAATGGCCGGATGCGGTCGTGGATACCAAGCAAGCGGACCTCATGGCCGGCTTTTTTTACGGCCTTGATTATTTCCTGATCATTCTTCCAATCTTCCGGCCGAAAATGTTCGGCCCAATCCGAACTGGTAGGGCGTTCCGGTACATCGAAAATTATGAGAACCTTGAGTTTTTGTTTCATGCATGTACCTTGAATTTGCCGGTGAATAGATAATTGGAGACCAGTGCAGTTAAATACGCGGTAATCTCTATCCCGGTTTTTATCTCATCCGGATCCACAAACAATTTGAGTTCATCACAACGTATGGCCAATTTTTTTATCAGACGATTTACTGTGAATTTGCGCCCGCGCGTCCAGAAGGGGATGACTCCCAAATACAAGGTGCGGTGCTGCCGTAAAAAGCGCGAAGCTTTCAGGCCTTGATGTCCGGTGGCATCTGCCGGGATGAAGATGCGGCGTAAATCCGAATCAAATAGGGCAGGATCATCTTCAGAATAAAATTTGCGCCGTTGTTCGTAGTGGGTCTTCAAACGCCGTTTTAAGCGGTTAACAGCACAGGGTTTGTCAATACTAGTTTGGTTGGGAGATTTGTTTTTTAAGTCCTGGATAAGTTTATCAACATACTTCAATTTTTTTAGGGCCGGCCAACCCTGATATTGTTTCTTCCAATCCAGGTCCGGTGTGAGACGGACCGCGAAGGTCTCGGCAAAATCTTCTTCCGGATGACTCTGGGCATACCAGTTTTCCAGATGCCGGACATAACTGCGGCTGTATGGTTGATAGTGGTAATAATCATCAAACTCTTCGGATGGAGAACCAAAGACCGCCTGCCAGAGCCGGCGGCGCGGCAGACGGAAGGCATGACAGAGTGCGTGTCCGGCCTCGTGGCGTAAAAGTTTCATACACTCTTTTTCTGAATCGCCTTCTACTTCCAGCATGATCTTTTTTTCCAAATGTTTTAATTTCGGATGGGCCAAATAAAAGGGAATAGAGATAGCCGGACTTTTGTCCGGGGAAAACCATTCGTCTCCCAGATAACAAGGAGGTTTAAATTGGAGACCGCAGGTTTCGAGCTCTGTATAGAGTTGAGAAACGCATTTTTCCAGATAGGTGTTGGAAATGGAGAGCTTGAGATCGCACATGCGATAGTTCAGCAGTTCATCGTCCGGAAGATCTGCCCATTTTTCCTGCATATTTTGGGCCTGACTCATTGTCACCCCCAATGGGTTGTATACCTGGCCTTGGTATTAAAATACCGGAAAATAGGGTGAATTACCAGATAAATCTTATTAAAGGCAGATTGTAACTCATATTGCAACATTACCTGATTGCTACACAAACAGGCAAATAGTTACTTTATCCCTAAAAGATCCACCACCAAGGCACAAAGGCACAAAGGTTCACTAAGCAGCATAATGATTAATAATTAAGGTCTATCTTAGGCTTTCCTTTGTGTATCTTAGTGTCCTTTGTGCCTTGGTGGTGGATCTTTTTCTTTAAGTCTTTATAGTTCAATAATAAATGATAAAATGTTGCACTTGTGATTACAATTCACCTTTAAATCTTATTAAATCAAAAAATAGCACACCCCCCTTCGGGGCACAAGCAATGATTTTTTAGCGGGTTTTGCAGCGGAAGCACAAGCTAAGACCGTCTCTGTTTATAAATCCATATTTGCCCTTACCCAAATTGTAAAAAAGTCCGGGTCTTGTAGAAAGATTTGTTCAGCATGCACCCCGTTTACGATTTTTAACCATGATTTGGAGACTTTGACGGCATTATAGACTTTTTTACTTAAGGATTCATAAACCAGAGTATCCTGGCCGCCTACCAGAAAATGACAAGGGATTTGGATATTCCCGGCCAGTTCTGCGCCGCTAGGTTTGGCGGCCAAAATCGGACCCCAGCGAAAAAATATGTCGTCTTCAGGCTTGATCTGGAAACTGGTCTGCCGGAAGGCCACGGCCAGAGGATTCAAAAAGGCTGCGCCACTCAAGATGATGTCTTCCACCTGGGTGGGGCAGGAAACCAGCAAAAGACGGTCAGCCAGGCCTGGAAATTCAACACAAGCTCGCAGGCTGCTGTAGGCGCCCAGAGAAAAACCTAAAAGCGTAATATCGCTATATTGCGGCCTGGCCCAATTTAAGACCGGTTCAAGATCCAGGTGTTCCTTGGCGCCAAACCAATAATATCCATAACTTTCTCCGGTACCGCGAAAATCAATAATCAGAACGTCGGCCGTGGAAGTCAACCCGGAGGTCAAGGCTTGCATGGAGCGGGTTGCGTGGTGTTGGGCAAACCCGGGAGCTACGATTATAAGCCTTTGACAGGACGGTTTTGGCCCCGATTTGAACTCGGCGAATAGCTTGACTTCATCAGAGGTAGTAAAGGTAAAATATTTACAGTCCGCCGCCAAAAGTGGAACCAAAAGGAAAAGCCACAGAAATATAACAACCCAAAGGCAATATCTCATCTTAAAATCCATAACTGCCAAAAGTCCGGAACTGCTTTAGTGATACCCGCAGGTCAATCCGACCGGCATATAGTTGGTTTAACTTGAACTTATTTTATTGATGTGCCGGTATTTTATCAAGTCTAATTTTAGAGATCATTGGGAATAGGATGTCTCTTTCTATTCCCAATAGCCCGGATTTTTGTCATTGACGTACTATTCCAGCTTTTGTTATACTAATTTTCTAAAGCAATTTCTTATCAACTGATTACAGGTATATCCGTGAAAATCACTATTTTTAATGGAAATCCCGATTCATCGAATCGGATATTTGATCACTACCTTTCAACCTTAGCCGCTAGGTTAAAAACCTCCCAACATCGTACCGAAATATTAATTTGCAGGGACATGGTTTTAAAATCCTGTGTTGGTTGCTGGGATTGCTGGGTACGAACACCGGGCCGATGCTCCCATTCTGACGACACCACACATGCACGTCATGCCATACTCCATTCCGATTTAGCTATTTGGGCATCACCTTTGATTATGGGATTTACCAGTGCTTTATTAAAAACAGTACAGGATAAAATGGTTCCGATTATCAGCCCTTATTTTCGGATGGTCCAGGGCGAAATACATCATCGGCCCCGTTACCGTCATTACCCTAAATTCGGCTTGCTCCTGGGACTGGAAGCAGATACAGATGAGGAAGATATTGCTATTACCAAAGAGCTTTATGAACGTTTGGCACTGAATTTAATAAGCAAACTAAGCTTTACAGCTACCAGCAATCAACCGGTTGAAGAGGTGTGCTATGCGATTAATATGCTTTAATGGATCACCTCGAGGCATCCACAGCAACACCCGCTTGATTTTAAATTATTTTAATGCCGGCCTTCGCAAAGGCGGATATGCAGAAGCTGAGTTTTACTACCTCAATCGGGAAAATTGTCGTGATAAAAATATCAAATTGCTTCAGGCAGGAACTCATATCATTATTGCTCTTCCTTTATATGTCGATTCCATGCCTTCGAAAGTCAAGCGCTTTTTTGAAGATATGGCCCCCTTACGAGGAAAACTAAAGGATAAGCACATTGGGTTTATCGTCCAATCCGGTTTTCCCGAACCCCTTCACTCTCGTTATATAGAAAAATATCTTAAACGTTTAGCTGGACGGTTGGGCTGCCATTACATTGGTACAGCCGTACGAGGTGGTGTGGAATCGGTCCGTGGTATTCCGCAACCGTTGATAAAAGTTCAGCTTTATTACGAATTTATGCGATTGGGACGGGCTTTGGCAAAAGACAGCACACAATTTTCACCGAAAGCCTTAAAGCGATTAGCTGTTTTTGAAAAAATGTCAGGTCTGCGCAAATGGGCAATGGTTCCTTTCTGGATTTGGGTGACTCGCTATTTCCACTGGGGATTATTCCTGATTAAGAACAAGGCCTGGAAAAAAAGACATGCCCAACCGGAGTTGATCCTGGAATAATGTGACTTTGCTTCTCCGTCTGCTGTCAAAAAAAGAATGGTCCTCCTTTTCCATTCGCTTAATTTATCACAGTCGCAAGATTTGCGAAGCCAAAAAGCCCAAATGTCCGGAATGTCCGTTGAAAAAAATATATCCCTACGCCGTATGCTCGGATTTAAAAAGACCTGCTATCCATCCCAGCGAAATGAAAACAGCGAGTACTATGATTCCGATGATTCCTTGAAGATGCGCCCAGTGCGGATCATTGAGTCTGGTGAAGGTTAGTGGAATAAGGGCGCTGCCAAACAGCGTGGCGTGAGCAAGGGCGGGAACAAACACATTTCCTGACAACCTGCGTAACCATGTCAGTACGATTCCGGTTTCCAGGGCAAAACAGAGGCTGATCCCAAGTGCCAGAGTGGTTTTATCGATATAGATATATCCGTGAAGATAAAGCGGCAGCCGCCAAAGCCACCAGACTAAGCCGGTAAGTATTCCGGTAAGCCAAAAACCTGTTTTTTTCAGCCACTGATACAAATACCCGCGCCAGGCGATTTCTTCAGCCCAAGCAGGCAGAAACCATACCACCGGTCCAAATAGAAGATACCCGGAAATGAGTGCGAACGGATTGGGAGAATGTTGGGTGGGTAAAATAAAATTATGAGACACACTAAAATAGAGATTCTGAGACGCAGTGCCCATATGCCAATCCCACTCGGCGAATCCCGCAAAAACACTTATGGCTGCTGCCAGAGCAGCGAGTAAAGGAAATAAGAACCAGGCAGGGATAAGATAAAAGAATTTTCCCTGAGTCAAGCCCAATTCCGAAGCCCTGCTGCTGTGGCCAAAGAAAAAGGCGGCCAGAACAGCCAAGCCAGGTCCAAAACTGAGTAACATGATACCCAAGGTCAGTTGCCCGGCCCGGTCCCAGGTAAACTCCCAGC
>JAGLMY010000238.1 GCA_023139775.1 bacterium | reverse complement strand
CGGGCAATGGTCAACAAACCAGATACGTGTCAGACTGGAAAAACATGCGGTTGAGGGCAATGTTCAGGCCGGAGAAATTATTGCTCTGGCCCAGCAACACAATCTGCATCCTGGATTGTTGCTGGCTGCTAAAAAGCAGTTGCCCCAACAGGAACTGGATGCGTTGGCAGTAAACATCCGAGGTTCTTTAAACACCAGCGTGGGAAAAACCGAGCAGGAACGTTTGCTGGCAGTAATCAAAGCCCTGGCTGGAAAAGCTGAGTGGACCAAGCAATGGCAGGAAATTATAAAAGACAAGTGATGATTGACCCCGCCGAATAATCACCGTTTTTTTCTTTTCGCGTTTAAACCCTAACCAGGACAAGCCGGAACCAAAAAATCTTTGACAGGATTAACAGGATGCACAGGATTTTATAAAAAAATCATGCCAATCCTGTTATCCTGTCAAAAGAATTTCTTTGCGTCTTCTTGTGCCCGCTTTTTGGGTATGCGGTGAATAATATTCCTGATTTATTAATGTATAAAAAAAGAAAAAAAAAAATTAAAAAAGTGAAAGGATTTCGAAATTTTCCAGTCATAACTCCTAGCTGGTAATACCAGACTAAACTATCAAGGGGGTGGAAACATGCAGTCTATAATACTGCGCAGCGGAGCCGGCATTGTGATCGCCGGTCTGCTGGTGATCGGAAGTACTCAGACCGGCCTGGCCAGGAAAAAGTCCGAACCAGGCAAACTTCGGTCCAGGACCGGAGTCATTGCCGAGATTTCCCAGGATCAAATGATTCTTGATCTGGGCAAAAAAGGGGAAGTGGTTGTTCAAGTAAGTAAAGAAACAGTAATTCAGCAGGAACAAGTTAGTGCTTTGGAAGAAATCACGAAAAACGCGATTGTGCGAATTAAGGGTCAAGGTAAAGGGAATACGGTAGCGGCAAAAGCAATTACACTATTGCCGGAAAAGGAAAAATTCAGTTTGTTGAAAAAAGCCAAGTCCGGCTCTGCCTACGGTGAGCAGAGTAAGAATATTCAGTTGAAAGCACAAGTCGTGCAAACCGAACCGCTTATGGTCATGAATCGATCGCAGCAAAAAATCATGGTGACTCTGACGGGAAAAAGCAGGGGCAAGGTTACCCCGCCCCTGCTTAAAAAAATAGTTGTAGTTGCGCCGGAGAATATTGAAGTTGGTATGAAAGTGAGAGTTCGATATCGTGAAACAGAAAAAAATAATTTGGCTAAGGAGATTTTGATTAAATTGGTGAGAATGAAAAAACAGACAAAGAGATAATCGTCAATGATTGTAGGGGCGACCGGTTCGTCTTCGCTGACGCTTCGCCGAGACAAGGCTGGTCGCCCCTACAATATTTTTACGAATTTTCCGGATGTACCATCTTTTGAATACGTTGGATGGAGATTGCTTTCCCGGTTTCAGGATCTGCTTCGATGACAACACCATTGAACCAGGGACGTCCTGTGGCGGGTGTAAACCGGCTGGGTGTTTGTAAAAGAAAACGTTTAATCGCATCTTCTTTGGCAACGCCGATTACAGAATCCCGTCCGCCGGTCATGCCCGCATCGGTTAAGTAGGCAGTGCCTTGGGGAAGAATTTCTTCATCAGCGGTTTGTACATGCGTATGGGTTCCGATCACGGCTGTGGCTAAACCGTCCAAATACCAGCCTAGGGCACGTTTTTCAGATGTCACTTCAGCATGGAAATCCACAATGTTAATTAAGGTTTCTTGGCGCATTTTTTCCAAAAGTTCCCGGCCCAGGATAAAAGGATCCCGCAGATTGTGCATATAGACCCGGCCTTCCAGATTGAGTACTCCGATTTTGGGACCATTCACCAGGGGTTCAAAAATAGCATAGCCGCGGCCCGGCACACCGTCCGGATAATTGGCAGGCCGCAGGATACAAGGATCTTTATCCAGGATGTCAATGATTTGTTTCTTGTCCCAGATATGATTGCCGGAAGTGAGTGCGTCAGCACCCAGGGAATAGAGTTCATCTGCGATGTTGGGTGTGAGACCAAAACCACCGGCCGCATTTTCCGCGTTAACAATTGTGAAATTAGGGCGGTGTTCAGCCTTGATTCCGGAAAGCAAGGCTCGGAGCACCTTGCGTCCGGGTTCACCAAAGACATCGCCAATTAATAGAATTTTCATAGAATTGAATCACCTAACCCGGATAAACCGGAACCAAATTCAGCCGCCGATACACGCGGATACACGCAAATTAAAATCTTTTTTATCCATTAGGCTATAAATATCTGCGTTTATTTGCGTTCATCGGCGGTTAATTTTCTTT
>JAGLMY010000237.1 GCA_023139775.1 bacterium | reverse complement strand
AGATTGACGGTGTATTGGTCGGCGTCAACGTAAATGTCGGTGTATTGGTCGGGGTGTCACCTAAGCCCAGTAGGTTAATCGACGCTTCTTCATAATGCATCACTCCCCCGCCATTTCCGGCTCCGGCATCTTCCCAAAACCAAATCGCCACGTTTTTTACTCCTGCGCTTCCTGACAAAACAGCTTTCACGGTCAAGGTATTTGCGCGAACCCCGGCATCATTGCACCAGCGTTCATCTCCTGCGGATATCCAATAATCAAAAACCGCATTGGCAGTATAGGTATTCGGAAAATTATAACTATCCAAATTTGAAGCATAACGGGATACTTTGACAAAATGCGCGTTAGGAAGACTCCAATGCAGTTCAACCTTAGGATCCGAGGTAGTGTCAGAACCATCATTGATCCAAAGCGCGGTCATGGGTTCGTCAGTCAATTGATAATACTGGTTGTTCGTCAAAGATGCGGTATACAAACGCTGTCGTTTCGCATCCAGGGCAATCGCTGATAGACTGACACCGGAAGTGTTCGCGTCACTCTCAGGATAGCCGTTGGCATCCAAATCTACCCAGCGCAAATCATTGGAGCCGGCGGACTGGGCACCGACATACAGCCGGCCCCGTGTCGCATCCAAAGTCAGGCAGTGTATCCATGTGCCCATAGGGTAGATATCCGGCGAGTCCTGTATCTCACCAGAGTTATTCAAATCAAAGGTATAAATATTATTATCTCCCGCGGATCCCGCATACAAACGATTCCGCGTGCTGTCCAAGGCCAAAGAAGTGATATTCGTGGTTTCGGGTATTTGGACGACGCTGCCCAAACTGGAATAATCGCCCGCCCCGTTCAAGTTAATGGTTCCTACCTTACCGCTGTTGTAACCCAAATATAATTTGTTTCTTTTAGCATCCAGAGCTAAAACATTGGCCTGTTGATTGGTATTCACAGGCTCTCTTGAACTGATATCACCGCTTGAATTTAAAGTACATACAATCAGTCCCCAAGTAGTGTCAGCCACAGCCACATACAAGCGATCACGTTCAGCGTCCAGCGCCAAAGCCAGGGCTCCGTAATTCGAAGCGTTGAATCCGGTTCCGCCGGTAATATCGCCATCATCATTAAGTGTGCAATAATAGACATCATTTGCAGAGTCTCCGGAATTATTATTGGCTACGTACAAGCGATTCCGTTCTGCATCCAGACTCAAAGCCTGGGTATTCCCGCCCAAAGGAAACTGGCCCCAGGTGGTCGTGGTATCACCTAAGGTATCCAATACCAGATAACGGACATTGTTAGCTCCAGTATTCAGACCTATATAGAGACGATCACGATGCGTATCCAAAGCAATGGCTTTTCCATTATTGTCCGTTAAATAGGTCAGAGGAGTATTTGGATCCGCGGCTGCGGAAAAAGGCAAGCAGATCCCGAAGAGGCTTGCGGCTAGGGAAAAGCACACCAGCCATAAAAAGTGGAAGGAATGTCTGATTTGCCGGGCTTGATCCCGCATGGTTTTTTGATCCCAACCTTTTAGGATTTTAAATAAAAATAAGGCCCAGAACAAATTTCAAAATTCATCCTGGGCCCCTGAAAAATTATCGCGAAACAATCAAATTAAAATTTACGTTTTCGCCCGCCATTTTTCGTGTAATAACCATGCCCATTGGCTTTTACCACAAATTCATAATGATTAATTTTACCCCGCCAATTTTTTATATCCACCGTTCCCCCGCCTGCTCCGAATTCATTAAATTGCAGATCAATGTTTAAAAGGTCGGTATTACGCGAGGCAATTTTGCAGACCGCGCTTTTATTTTCTGTGGAAGCCCACATCTCATCCACATAAATACTCGCGAAGTTTTCCTCCACTTTGGCATCATCCACGATCATTTTCTTATCCCAATAGGCATTGATAAAACGCAGGCGCAAGGCTTGCGGAACATCACCATTAGACCTATCCATCGGGAAATAAGCGTACCTCCATAAAATATCAAAAATCGGTGATTCATTCATGAAGATATTGTTGGTATATGATTTGGTTTCCAGAAAGATCAGCGCACCTTCCGGAGTTGTACCTCTAACATGGTACCCATCACTATTATCCCAGCCCGGAATACGCTCACCATAGAATCCTTTCCACATACTGAAGCGATATGGCAGCAGAGTGATTTCCGGGCTACAATTACGAGGATTGGTGCCCAAGCCGGGCATCCAGGTCTTGGCTAGGATTTTCAAGCTTTTTAAAAATAGCATCGGTCCTACACCACAACGGAAGGTTACAATATAGAACATTCTGGAATTAACAATTGATTTGAATCTTTTAGTTAGGTCCGGATCATCAAACCATTTCTTTACAATTTGATTGGTTATTTTACGGATTACCCAGGGATTGAATTTGAACAGATAATAACGATACATATAGCGGGACCAGGTTTTCTTTTTACCATGGCAATTCGCCTCCCTGCCGGATGTATCCGCCAATTCCGGAACAACTTCAGCAGCATCAACCTCAACTGCCTGAGCTGTTGTCGCTTTGGTTAAAGTTCCCGGAGCAGTTGGTCCTGCCACATTTTTTCCGCAACCTGATATAGTAAATGATGCAATAATAAATATACACATAATAACCATAAACTTCGAATTAATTTGTCTCATCCCCACCCCCCCTTCAAATAGTATTTGTAAAATTGTATCAAATATTTATTAAAACGCAAATGGTATTTCAGTTTTTTTGCAATTATATTCGAACTTATTGTGTCATTTTTTGTGTGCTTCAAATATTTCAGCAGTCTCATCCAGAAAATCCATGGGATCCACTTTAATGTTATGTATATTGATTTGAAAGTGGAGATGATTTCCAGTGGATGAGCCTGTGGTCCCCACTTCCCCGATCACATCACCCATTGATACTACTTGACCCTCTTTCACCAGTATTTTACTCTGATGCAAATAGGTCGAGACCACACCAAAACCGTGATGGATCAAGGTGGTATTGCCGTGCCCGGCAAATTCACGTGTGAGTATCACTATCCCGGACGCCGGCGCTTTGATCTCAGTACCACCGGGTGCCGCAATATCCAATCCACCGTGATACCACATTTTTAATCCTTTATTATATATTCGCTTCACACCAAAAATCTCAGAAATACGCCCTTGCAGCGGCCAGCGGAAAACAATGAGCTTTTTCATATCCGGTCTTGATTCAACCTGTTGCCGATAGGCGGTCATGACGACTGACTCGGTTTCAAAATCATATTTCCCAAAATATTTTATCCAGAGACGGACAGTTTTAAAAGGTGAACGTTCCAAGACAGTAACTGGCAACGATTGCGTTCTCAAAATTTCATGTTCCCGGCGGGCAGTAACGGAGACAGTATAGACATCTGCCTGGGTTTCCAAAGGCACAGCCAAATACGCTTGATACCCACCTGAATTCTCCGTTGCCTGCATGACAACCTGTTGTCCCCAAGCACACACCCGCATTGCCAATTCAGGTTCACTCTGTACGATCAAGCGCAAGGCATGTCCCGGTTCAATTTGGCTTTGCGAGAGATAAACGTGAATGTCCGGAGGCTGCACTTGTATAGGAATCGAAGCACAACCCGCAACCAATCCCACAACACCCAGCGCTGCAATCCTAATTATTTTATTCACTATCGCATTTCTCCTTCGTAGTCAATGTTTGTGTGAAATAAAGCTGATAAAAATCAAGAATGAATAGTGTGATTATTTAGCGTATAAAACAATTTCCACGCGACGATTTTTGGTCCTATCACTTTCCGAGTTTCCTTTTGCCAAGGGATGGCTGCTCCCCCGGCCAACCACTTGCATTCGATCTTTCGGCACATTGGCTTCGGCGTCCAAGAAGGCTGCTACTTTCTGTGCTCGTTGTCTGGACAATTTCACCGCCTTGGTTTTGGCCTCTTGGTTATCACAGTGACCATTTATTTCCAAATGATAATCTGTTTTGTACATGGTCAGTGTTTTGGCCGCGGAAAGCAATGCTTCTTTGGACTTGGCATTTAAATCCGCTGCCTGGGGTTGGAATTTCACACGCACCAGATTGATGGAAAGAGCTTTTTTCCCGGTATATGCTCCTACCTCACATTGCAGTTTTGGTGATTTGACGGATTTTTTGGTTCCCACACTGGTCAGGACAGTTAACACAGCTTGATATACACTCCCGGCCGGGGCTGCTTTGCCGCCTGGCACTGTACCATCCCAGGTCACCAAGCTCGGCGGTTTCCCTTTCCCGGCGAATGTTTTGACCACTTGATTTTTCTCATTAACTACGGCCAGCTTCCAGCTTCGCACTTTCAGTTCACCACTGACCTGGGCTTGAAAATCCACTCCTTTACCATCGTTGGTTTGGGGTTTAAATAATTCCGGCAGAGCCTGAAGCGACAAGCCGAATTGCGCAAATTGAATACTAAATGTGATCCGGGCTTTGGACTTCAAGCCTGCTCCGTCCCGAAAGTTCAGACGTGCTGTATACACACCGGCTGAGAGCCTTAGGCCTCGCCGCGGTTGCCAGGCTATTTGAGTAGGCAAGCGACTACTGCCGTTCTTCTGATATACTCGTTTGCCGGCTGGGTTCAGGATAGTAAATTCCCAGGCACTGCTTCCCGGGATTTTAGGAAAGGTGAAACTGAACGGTTTTTCTTTGGACTTCCCGCCCCACACGCGTGTGCCCGGACCGGTAAAATTGATGGACTTTGCGCGTGTCTGAATAATTACTTTTTGCGAAGCTGAAGCCAGTTCCATACTGTGCTCATCCAAGACTTGGAGCACAGACAGGTAGTCTCCATCCGGCAATATTTTGCCTTTACTGTCTTTTCCATCCCACTCCAAATTCCTGGGTAAGCGTGACCCGCCGCGAAAATAGCGTACCACTTCTCCTGCCCGGCTTATGGTCAGAATCCAGCGTGCGACCCGTAATTTTTCCGCTACCAGGCGTCCAACAAAAATTGTCCGATCCCGGTGTCCATCGCTATTTGGAGAAAACGGATTCACCACCACATGCAAACGAATGTCTTGGCGTACAAAAGAGAAACTATCCGCGCCACGATATCCGGAGAATTTATTTGAGAAGAAAGCCGGCATTTCCGGAGATACACCGAAGGACGCTTGTTCCTGTCCAGCCGGTCCCTCCGGCACCGGCAGACTGTAGGTGTACTCCTCCTCCTCCTCTTCCTCTTCCCAGCTTTCAAGAATCGGCGCGGCGCTTGGTTTTTCTTCTTCAATTATGGTAAAATCTTCTTCCAAATCTACCGCGCTTTCCAAAGCCGCGAATATATTTTTGTCTTTTTCTTTTTCTTCCGCGGTAGTACGGTAATCCGTTTCCGCGCTCGTATCGCGAACACGTACTTTCGGTTTTTTTGCGCGCTGATATCCCCAGGAAATACTCAACTGATGAAAAGCATCGCTAAATTCCGCCGGCAGCTGGAAGGCATACCCTGCTTTCCAATCACCATACACCGTGCCCAGACCCAAGGACAAAGCGCCGGTTTGATCAAAACGCAAGGCATAACCCAAACGCGGGCTAAGAGACAGCTTTTCGCCCAAAACAAAAGTTTGCTCAAATCCCGCCCGCAAGGCTTGAAATGATTCGTACTGTTTTATTTGAGAGTTTTGACTTTCGAATTGCAGCGTTACTAATTGTTCTTTGTTGAAATGAAAGGTCGCCCCGAAAACAAACACCCCGGGCATAAAAATTTCGCGATCCTCACTCTTTAAGACAGTTTGCGCGTCCAAAAAAGACATGCCGATTTGCAAGCCCATCCCTTCCGGGGTGGCAAACACATCATAGAGCAAACCCAGATCCGCTCCCCCTCCCGAAGCAATCCCGGAAACTCCCGGCAATTCCCGGCGTATGAATTTAGCATTAACACCAGCCATGAGTTGTCCATTGGGCGTGAGTGGAAATCCTATCGAAAAAAAATAGGTGTCAAAATCACTGATCTCACTGCGAGGATACTGAAGACGCACCATGCCCATACCAAATATCAATTGACTGACAAGTGGTAGAGCACCAATGCCATAAATTTGTCGTTGATCGCCCAGATCTTGATTGCCAATACCGGCAATCACTTCCGGCCAGCCAAGATACACTAAGGTAGCAGGATTATAGGCCAATGCTTCGAGAGACCCGGTAAGAGCAACCGCTGCTCCTCCCAAACCGGAATTCCGCGCGCCCAATCGTCCCATAGGTACTCTCGGATCACGTTGGGCCCCTACTGATTGGCACATCATCACGGCTATAATTACAAAAGCGAAAAACGCCTTAAGCAGGGGCACACAATCCCTCCTATTTAAAACGCTAAACCAACAACAGCTTTAGGCTCGAAGCCCAAGGAGTTATTAAAAACGTATCAACACCCTATTATTTCTTTTTTGAATGGCGATATTTTCTGCGATGTTTTTTACGCTTATGCGTCTTAATTTTTTTCAAATGCCGTTTTTTACCACAACCCACAACATTTCCTCCTTTCTTAATTATACTACTTTTTATATAAAAATATAAGTTTTCTTTTGATTTCTAATACTTCTGCAGACTTAAAATTACCGACCGGGTATTTTACCAAAAAAGTTCAAAAAAACAAGGGGAATTTTGTAATATTTTACATTTTCTTTAAAAAAATGCCTCAGGAAAGGGTATGGACAGGATTAAACTGGGATTTAAGAGTCCTCAGCAGAAACTTACCCACAGATTCTGCTACCCTAAAAAACATAGCCTTGCCAGTACTCTTCCCATTCAGCTAAGGCCTTGGCCTTAGTATCTTAGTTCTCAAATTCG
>JAGLMY010000236.1 GCA_023139775.1 bacterium | reverse complement strand
ATTCCTGCCGAAGGCGTCCCTATATATCTTTACCGGGCGGGGCCGATTAAATCCTCGGGAATGACAACCTTTGTTTAACCGCAGTTTACTGACCTGTTACTGCGCTCTTTACGGCGAATGATTTTCTGCCATAAAAACACGAATTTGAGAATTAAAACACTAATTGGTTTTCCCCTGATTTTATAGGGGCAACTCACTTCCCTCACAATTTATCCAGGGCTTTGGCAAAAATACTCTGCCAATCCGAATGCTGCATGTATTTCAAGGCTGCTTTTCTGCACTGCTGCCAAAAACTTTGGTCGCTCATTAATTTTTCACACGCTTGTGCCAACTGTTTGGCGTCATAGTCAATCGCAATACCCATAGGTATTTTTTCTATGGGTTCGGCAATCCACGGAACCCGGGTTATCACCACCGGAATACCACACGCCAAATACTCTTTGGGCTTGGCCGGATCCGCGTACTGCGTGTAGGTGTCAGCGGTGGGCATATAGGTAGCTATGGCTACTCGGCTCTTGGCAATTTCTTGAAATAATTGTTCCCGGGTAACACAGCCCGTGAAATTCACGCGTTCTGACACCTGCTTGGTTTTTGCGAATTCACGCAACTCCTGTTCATAGGGTCCGGTACCCACAATCGTCAAGTGGGCTTGAGGTAAATAGGACATAGCCTCAATCGCCAGTTGTATGCCCTTGTTCTCAAACAAGGCACTGACCATAACCAGCCGCTGAGCTTCAATGGCGGCTTCCGGACACACTTGCACCGCCGCTGAATCGATTCCAATCGGAACGATTCGGTTTTTTTTTGGATCTGATTTAAAAACCGAGCAATGCACCTCGCGCATGCGCTCGGAAAGATTCCATACCCAATCCGCTCTACGGGCGGCTGTCCGCGCCATACTTTGGTATACCGCATTGAGCAGGCGCGATGAAAACCGCCGGGGAGTATAATCAATCACATAATATATAACGGTCTTGCATTTTCCCAACGCTCGCAGTATTAATCCGACAACTGCGTTTAAATTATTAATACCTATATAAACCGTATCTTTACTGCCGTTCTTCCAGCCTGCAAAGAACACAAAAAGCATATCCCGTATCCACTGTAAAAGCCCCTGGCCGCGATTGGCATGGCCCGATTTTTTTTCCTGCGTGGTGCCTTGCCACACGGTTTTGACCAGTGCTGATGAAATTGTGGTGTACCCAAACGGACAAGTCACATACACATAACTGGTTTTCTGCCCCTGCAGTACTTTGTCCAGGGCTTGGCCGGGACCATCACTCTCTGTCACATGCGTAGCAATAAAATAAGCATACGTCTTCCGCAGACCAGACCTCATTTAGACTCGTGCCTTTGCTGCCATTGCCTTGACAACGTAACGCAGGTATAAATCCAGGGAATCACAAAACTCACCCAGGGGTGAATAAACCAGGCCCAATCTCTGTTTTTCCGAAATCCGCGCCAGGCATCCCACACAGGACGGACAACGGTCAGCATGGAAAGTACTGTGAAAAACAATTTCACCTTGGGGGTTTCCCAACGATAGGTGCGTAAATATCCCCAGCGGTAAAAGAGTTCGATATTGCGTTGGCATTTTTTCACAAAATCTTTAACCGTGGAAACATGGTCATGGCCCACATCCGTCTTGAGCAACACATAGCGGTTGTACCCTTGCTTGATTAATTCCAGATTGGCTTCCAGGTGAAACAAGTATGGATCATGTTTTACTTTTTTAAGCAAGCTGCTCCGGGTCAAAAACCCTTGCGATCCCAGGGTGGGCACATCCGGAAAATGAAAGGTGCCGATATAATAGGCGCCGCGATCTTCGACTTTGCCCATAAGCTGCCATGTTTTTTCATACCAAATCAATCGATCACGCCTCCCTAAATAATAGGCCAAAGGATCATTGATCCCAAACAAAGAACAGTACCGGTTAGCCGGGGGATCCTTAGGATCATAATGAAAACGAATGGATTGCGCGCCTACCAATGTCTCATCAGTCACTAGCGGTTCCAAAGCGGTTTGCACCCAATCCGGCGTGGTTAAATAATTGTCCGCATCCAAAAACAGCACATACTCATGTGAGGCTGCCAAGAGACCTATAGCTTTGCCTCGTTCTATATGTCGGTGCCCATTGCGGACAATCACGGCGCCAAAGCGTTGCGCAATCTCCTTAGTATCATCTTCCGAATCATCATCCACCACAATAATTTCGAGCTTGTCCCAGGGAATGGTTTGGGTCTGTAGACTGTTTAGTAATTTTTCCAAATGCAGACCCGCATTATAGGTGGGAATAATCACAGAAATAGGGGGCCATTGTGCGGTGGTCACTTACTTCCCCCTCGCATGAAATCACGAATGTGGCCGAGTACAGCTTTGCCGGCGCGCGCGACAAACATAAAATCCTCCCAATCACGAATGCTTAAAATCTGGCGCAGAATGAAACGCGGCGTCATAAAGGCACGATAGATGCGGTTGCATAAATGCATAACCTCGTCCGGCGACATGTCTGGCGTATGTATGATGGTTTGAGTCATATCCCATTTTTCCCAAGCGCCTGGTGGATACCTCAACCATCCGTTTTGAACAGCCTCCTCATACAGGGGCGTTCCGGGATATGGAACCATAATTGTACTCTGCAGCATATCCGCCAGTCCTTGGTTTAAAAGATGACGGGCCAATTCCAAGGTCTTGGTCGCTTGTGCGCGCGTTTCCCAGGGATGTCCAACCATAATCGTAAGGTGCACAATCAGTCCGGCCTTTTTGGCAATACGGCAGCCGGCCTCAATTTCAGCCACACGAATTCCCTTATCCAGCCGGTCCAAGGATTCCTGATTGGCTGATTCTAAACCCAATTTAATCATACGAAAGCCGGCGCGCTTCATCAGTTTAGCCAGTTCCGGTTTGAGATAATCAAAACGGAAATTACAGGACAAGAGAATCTTCTTATGGTACCCGCGTTCAATCATGCCTTCACAGAAGGTCTTTAACCAACCGCCGCCCGGAAAGGTTCCGGTATCATCAAATATTTCCCGCACTCCGTAGTCGTTAATTAAATGCCCGATCTCATCCAACAGGTTTTCCGGGCAACGCACGGAAAACTTCGGAAAGAGCGTGGTCCAGGAACAAAAACGGCAGCGGGCCCACGGACAATCACGTCCGGCCATGGTATAGGTAAACGGCGGATGCTTGTAAAATTTTTCTCCATATAAATACCACTTGGTCAAATCCCGGTCAAGCCAAGGCAGCTCATTGAGATCAATACTTAATTCTGCCTTACCCTGGTTTTGGATTTTCCCGTCATGACGATACCAAATACCAGCCGGCAAATCCTTTTTTTCCATCAAGGCTGTGACCAGACCATCCAGCAGGACATCAAAATGGCCGCCCTGCAACACAAAATCCACAGTACTGGACTGCAGGCTCTCTTTTGGCAAGGCAGTGACATGATCACCCATCAATACGGTTTTTGTGTTCGGGCTTCTTGCTTTTATTTTTTCAACCCAGGCCCAGTGCAGTTTTATCACCGGTGTCTTGGTCTCCATGGCCAACAGTTCCGGTTGTTCTTGCTCTACCAAGGCCAGAAAGTCTTGTTCGCTTTTTTGTTCTGCAATATAATCCGCCCAAATGACTTCATGGCCCCGCTCTTTCATGAGCGTGGCCGCCATGGCCGGAACCATGGGATAGATAAACGCCGCATTATGAAACCATTGGAACTGCCGGTTTTGCCCCAACAGCGGCGTGCCCTTTCCTTGCAATGGTGGGAAAGCAATCATTATTTTCATTCTATAAACCTCTTATGTCATTGTCATTTAATTCTCTAATTTCACCAATTTTTTAAACTATTGATAATTCAAAGATCCACCACAAAGGCACAAAGGCTCAAAGGTTCACAAAGAAACACAAAATTAAAATTTATTAATGTTTATTGTTTTACTCTTATTACTTAATTTTTCCTTAGTGCTCCTTAGTGTCCTTGGTGCCTCTCGTGCCCGTAGTTTGGGTATTGTGGTGGATCTTTTCACACCCTCTGGCTCACAACCCAATCACTGAATTTTCAAGGGCACAACATGCCGGGCCCCTACTTAGCCTGCGGTTTCCTCTTGCAATCCTTTGGCCACTAGTCCGCGAATAAAATACCAGCCATAGGCCAACTGAGTAATAATGATCCCGCCGGCAACCCACAACCACAATCTACGCGGCGGAGCCCAGAGTCCGGCGAGAATCGCCATAAATCCGTATAGTCCTATGCCCGTGAGCCATACCCAAATCCAAGGCTGCCAATAGAGCGCGGGTAACCAGCCCAAAACAATTCCCAACAACAAAAAGGTGGGCAAAAAATAGCCAAGACGTAACGACGTGGCGGGAAATTTTTTTACAAAATAACCGCGATGCGTGGCGTAACTCACGACCTGTTTTAAATGCCCGTCAAACAAACGGCGTCTGTGATGATACACCAATACTTTCGGATCATAATAAATACGTTGTTTTAAATCACGGGTGATTTTCAGACAGACTACGGTGTCTTCACCCGGCCAATAACAGGTCTCAAAACCGCCGGCTGCTAAAAACACTTTCTTTCGTACCAGTAAATTACAGGTCGGATAATCATCCACATCCCGGGCTGGACGCGGCAAGTAACGATACACGTAGGGACCGCCTGCCAACCAGGAAGAATACACCAAACCGGAAGCTTTTTCCAGATCTCCGTCGAGCGGCGGTGTGACTGCCGGCCCGCCGACCGCAGCGACCTCCGGTGTCTGAAAAACCTGAATGGCGGCTGCCAGCCAGTTTGGATCCGGATAGGTGTCATCATCCAAAAAAGCAATAATCTCTCCTTGCGATTTTTCTACACCCAAATCACGCTTTACCGAGGGGCCAACCGGACCGCTGGGAATCACCCGGGTTTTGGAAAACGGCAAATCACAGAAGTCGTCCGTAATGACCAAAATTTCAAAATCCTGATCTGTTAATTTTTCGCAATATTCCAGACATTCGCGCAAATACGCGTTGTCTGCTTTTACGGCAATTACAATCGAGGTGCGGGGAGCTTTTGCGTCTGTCATTTATTTATTCCTATAATATTTCTTAATGTACAAGCGATACCAAATCGCCATCGTATCCCACCAGGTTTTAAAAATAGCATTCAAACCGATATGCCCAAACTTACTCGTATAATTCACAACCACCGGAGCTTCGGCAATGCGATATCCATAGTGATGCGCCAGCACCAGCAACTCCAGATCAAAAGCATATTTTTTAACTACGATTTTCGGAAATATTTTCTCCAACACTTGTCGTTGAAATAATTTGATGCCGGTTTGCGTATCTCGAATTGGCAATCCAAACAGTAGTTTTACTAAAAAAAAGTAGACAGCACTGACAATCCGACGACGCCGGGGATAATTGAGTTTGGACTGCGGATGCCTTTTAGAACCTACGACCACCTGTACCTGCTCTTTACGATAAATATCATACAACACGTTAAATTGCTTGGGATCCAAATCCAAATCCGCATCCAGAAAAAAAATGAGCTCCCCTTTGGTTTTTTGAAAGCCTTCCCGTAACGCAAACCCTTTGCCGCTGTTTCCGGTAAGTACTACCGGCTTTATCTTGTCATTACCTTGTGCCACTTCGTTGATAATGGTTGCGGTATTGTCCCGGCTGCCGTCATCCACCACCACGACTTCATACGTCTCGTTGAGACTTTCCATCACCTCACACGTCTGCTGAATATTTTGTGCCAGATAACGACCTTCGTTATAGGCCGGCATAATGACGGAAAAGCGACTTTCCTGGTTAGACATTCCTTTTCCTCGGTGTTAAAAAATAACATGCCAAACAAGTCAATAGATGATTTAAACCAACCACCAACAATACCTGCTGAAGTGAGGCATGAAAAAATATCAAACTTAATAAAAATACCGGCATATCCAATAATAGTACCACAACAAAGCGTTTATTTTGTATGGCAATATTATACTGCAGGAGGATATAGATTAAGGCCAGAGGTAAAAATGCCATACCAAAACATTGCACCAAGAGCAACGTTGTGGAATTCATAAATTGTTTGCCAAACAGTGTGAGGATAATCACTGGCGCTACAAACCAAATAAGGATTACTCCCACCACTATGATTCCACCCGTGAGCAGCAAACTTTTTCGAAGTAAAAAATAGGTGTTTTCCGCGCGTTCTTGTCCCGCGCTTACTTTTGGAAACAGAACCTGGGCCACGGCAAAAGGTAAAAAGAGAAACGCTTTGCCCACCAGTGAACCGGCAGAATAATATCCTGCTTGTTCGGGAATAAAATAGTGCTTCACCATAATGACATCTAAGCTGGTCAACAACATAAATGCACCCAGGGATAAAACCACTGGCACACCATAACGGTAAAGCTGCTTAAATTCCAAATTCGAAATCTTTACTACCGGTTGTACGAACAAACGCCGCAACGGAATACCCGTCAAGACACATGCTAAAGCGCCGGCCAGGCCACCGGCATAGACACCACCCGTCACGCGAAAGCCCACAAAGAAAAAAAACGCTCCTATACCTAAACGTACAATTCCATCCACCAGCAAGTTGAGTCCCAAATGGTTAAACTGCTGAAATCCTTGCAAGGTGCCTCGTACCACCGGCAAGGCCAACCATACGAGCCCGGCAAAACCGACAGCAATGATCGGCGCCGGTGATTGCAAATGCAAGAAATCCGCCAAAAATCGGCTGCTGATGATTAACGCGAGCCAAATCACACTACCAAGTATCAGTGAACGAATCATGGCTTGGAAAACAAAACCGGCAATGCGGTCTAAACGTCCGCTCAATTCTTCGGTGGAGACAAATTTGGTAACAACCATTTGAATGGCTTGACTGGGTATGGCAATGGCAATCAATAAAGCCAGCATACTTACCAAGGCGCCATAATCCGCCGGCCCTAATATCCGGCTGGCCATAGAGTGAAATCCGTAGTTGAATATGTTGGTCAAAATCATAATGATAACGAGTATTGACGAGGCTTGCACCAGCCCTGGTTTGGTTCTCATAGTACATTCATTCCTTGAGCAGTAAACTCCCCCGAGCAGGAACTGATGCTGTTTCCAACATGAAGGTGTTCACCACGATTTAAATATATCCGCAGGTGCCGATCATCTCTCCGCAAAGCAATGCATCCTTTCTCAAATCCGGGGAGAGCCTTGGAAAAAAGATCGTCACTGTACCTAAGCGCGAACGACAAAATACATTAAACAATCATACTCGGGCCGAAGCAACGTCGAATGACAAACGTGTTTAACGCTTTTCCAAAGAAAAATATCCCACACCGCTTATATCCGGCATATAATAGTTATTTTGACTATCCTGCACAGGGGACACTGGCCATTTCGCGGCAATTCTCCAGACGAGCTTTCCTTTGATGGAATACGCCCAAACCATCTGCCCTTCAAAATCGTTAATATAAACGATTTGATCCTTCACAAATAGCGCAGACAACGTATTCGGGGTAAAATCCAAAGACCAGTCACAAATGAATTTTCCTTTATTCGAAAAGATCTGCACTTTCTTTTTAGACAAATCCAAGACATACACATTACCCTTGTCATCCACGTCCATATGATACACGTGCAGAAACTTGCCTCTGCCTTTGCCTTTGCCGCCAATACGATCAATGATTTGACCCTCTGAATTATAGCGCACAATTTGCATCTTATTTCCGTCTGTGACTAAAATATTATCTTCTTGATCTATGGTAATGGCATTACACAACGGAGCCGACCAGTTCCGCAGCAGTTCCCCTTTTGGAGAAAACACGACAATTTCTTGATTGGTCGCATCCATGGCGTAAATATTTCCTTGGCTGTCACTGTCAACATCAAACGGTTTAAAATTATCTTTGCCAGTCTGCGTTTTGTCTATGGTCAGTACATATTCCTTTGTTTTCGCATCATACATCAAGATTCGTCCCAAAATATTGTCCACTAAAAATAATTTGTCCTGATTAGTGATTTTTAAAATTACTACACCGTTATAGGTCATGCGGTTTTTGAAATCACCGCCGCGCATACCAAACGATCCTTTTTGTATAAACGCCCGCTCTTGCGAACTCTTTTTACTGATAATCACAGCAGTTTCCAAGACTACCAGTCCGACCAATGCAATAATGACGACGGCGGCAATGATACGTCCTTTGAGTCTTGGTCCCTTGGTAGCTTGCAACTCAGGTGCTTTTTCCGGCCTGGGTGGGACAACGGTTTCCAAAGGTTTTTCCGAAACAACGGACACAGGTGCTGCGGAAGGTTTGGCTTTTGCCACTTTCTTGCTGGTTACTTTTTTATTTGTTGCCGTCTTGGGTTTAGCCGCTTTTTTTACCTGTATGGCTTTTTTTTTCGGCTTGGTTGACATTGATTCAATCTCCTTTGGCTTTTCAGTTGATTTAAATTAAGGCTTTACGGGTGCAAGTTTAACAATTTCACCTTTATTCATGTTGGAAACATAGACTGAACCCTGCGGGCCTACCGCAATTCCCAACGGAGAGACAAATATCTCTTTGCCGGGTTTGTTTCCCCAGCTGCCGACATACTTTCCTTCCCGGTCGTAAATCCAGACTAGGTTGTGCTGAATATCGGTGGCATAGACATTTCCGTTTTTATCCACTGCCAGCATTGGCCAGCCGACTCCGTTTTGCCAGCCTTTGACACGAATGTCTCGTATGTATTTGCCGTCAGAAGTAAAAACTTTGATGCGACGGTTTCCGGCATCTCCCACGTATACCTGGTCATCCGGTCCGATCCATATGCCAAAAGTCTCCTGGAACCGTTCTCTGCCGTTTCCGTACTCACCCCAACGTTTGACTAAATTAGCGTCTGCGTCAAACTTTTTCACGCAACTGTTGCCGGTATCCGCTATGTACAGAAAGCTCTTGCTGTCCACAGCCACATTGCGCGGTGAATAGAAGTTTCCGGTTTTGGCGGCGATTTCACCGTAATACTCTCCTTTTCCCGAAAACTTCTGAATACGTCCGTTCCAGGTGTCGGCCACATACACCTCTCCCTGCGCGCCCACGGCCAGACCTGAAGGTTCTTTGAACTCTCCGGCCGCATTTCCGGCTTTGCCCCACACATCCATCACTTTTCCATCCGGACCAAATTTCACGATCCGATGGTTTCCCAGATCCGCGACAAATACCTCTCCGCTTTGATTGACGGCAATACCGCGCGGCGAGGCCAAAGGACCGGCTGCATGCGCGCCTACGGCAAACTTAGCTTCTACAGTAATTGGCAACAATTTTATTGGCGGCCCCTGACGCAGTTTCCCGAATAACGCCAAAGCAATAACTACGCCCACCACCACTCCAAAGATCACCAGACCTCGGTTCTTTTTTGGCTGGGATTCCGTTTTTTTATGCTCCATAACTTTGGTGGAAAGCGGCGGCCGTTTCGGCCGGCTCTTTTTTCCGGATGCCGCAGCCGCGCCTTTTTTTATTTTTACGGCTTTGTCGGTTGTAGGAGTTGCTTTGATTTTGGCCGCCGACTTCTTGGTGCCGGACACCGGGCGTTTGGCAGACTTGCTTTTTTTGTTGGTCGCCATCTGTGTTCTTCCTCCTAAGGTTGAAGTTTATATAACCGGTTGGCTGTCATGTCCGTAATATACAATATACCGGTCTTTTTATTGATTGCCACGCCCAGCGGAGTGCTAAACGGTTTCTTGGTTTGCGGATCCTGGGTGCGGTGGGAAAGGAATTTTCCTTCACGGGTAAACACATGAATACGGTGGCGGGTTGGATCTGTGATGAATACCTTGTCGTTTTTATCATCAATCGCAATGTATGGTTCCATATAAAATTGTTCTTTTTGCCAACCGTCAAGCGGCCAGGAGCGAACCAGCGAACCTGCGGTATCACACACCTGAATTCTGAAATTTAAGCGGTCGCAAATGTAGAGCAGATCGTTCTCGTCAATCTTGATTCCAAAGGGTTCATCATATTCATTGGGACCAGCTCCCTTTTGCCCCCAGGTTTTTACAAACTCGCCGTCAGCGGTAAATTTTTGGATCTTCCGGTTTCCGGTATCAGTCACATACACGAATCCTTTGGAGTCCACGGCCACATCGCGCGGTCCCCAGAAGCCGCCCTCGCCCGCCCATTTTTTGATAAAATGTCCTTTGGCATCAAATTTTTGAACGCGATGATTCCAGGTATCCGCCACATAGATAGCGCCGTCCGGTCCGATATCAATTCCACCAGGTGACTTAAACTGACCATCACCATCGCCTTCGCTGCCCCATTTCATTACATACTCACCTTCAGCCGTGAATTTTTGAATGCGGTGATTGGTGGAATCCACCACATACACAAAGCCCTTATCATCCACGATCACACCGCGCGGATCAGCCAGCTGACCTGCTGCTTTCCCGCGATCACCCGTACTCTGCATGGGGTTCACTTTCACGTCACTCTCTTTGGCTCCTTTGCCTAAAAACAAACTATAGGCAATGGCACTTCCCAAAACAATAATACTTGCTCCTAAAACGATAGCTGCCACTTTTTCTTGCTGTCGCATTCCCTGCCTCCTGATAATTGTAAGGGCGCCGCACGACCAATGGTTGTAGGGAACAGTCGCGACTGTTCCCTACAAGGCAAAACAATATTCCGTCCGGTGCCGTGCCCCTACACAAATTCTATTACTGATATTTTTGCTCCGCATTGCTCCAATACAGATGCGCCACATCGCGGCGTATATAGACAATCATGTCATAGGAACCCAATCCGCTCCACGGTTCTTTGTACATAAACAACCGCCAGACTTTTTTGGCTTTTCCGGCAAAAGTGTCGTTTAAAAACATTCCACTGTCCGGCGCCCACCATACGCGTAATTTATAGCGTTGGGCAATATATTTTTCCGCCAATAATTCCGCCACGCGGTCATCATGTCCGGGCGCCGCCATTTCGATCCCGGAAATAATAATCGGATTTTCTTCAATAGTTCCTTCGGCTTGCGTGGCCGAGTATTTCGGATAGCCTACATGTTTAAAATCGCGCAGATACCAGGCAAAAGGCCAGGAACAATAATCTTCACAAGTAATTTTCATTTCATAATTGCCTTTCAACCGCTTAGACATATTCTTTAGCTGACGCACCACTTGCGGCACATTGGCGGATGATTGAACATAGACCAGCAATTCCGCCGGATTCGCGCCTTTGCCGTGAAAATTAACCAAACTGGTATTGTGCAGCATCATGGTTCCCATAAGTATAAAGACCGTAAGCAGTATGGCGCGCTGTTTTCGGAAACGATCCCAAAACTCGCCCAGGAGGTGTCCGGTCAGCAACATCATGGGCATCAAGGGATGCAGTATCAACCAGGGCATCCGTTCCCCGGCAAAGGAATAATCGGAAAAAGCAGCAATGGTCCACACCAGCAGAAAGGGCACAAACATTTTTTTGCCGGAAAAAGAGAAGTATGCCAACATCCCCACTCCCAGGGCAATCAAGAGCAGTGAAAAGATCAAACCAAAGGTCTCATTACCATGAGTGGTGAACAACCACCAGGCGGCAAATAAAATGAGATATGACAACACGTGCCAGGCGCGATTGAGTTTATTCTTGATAAAACTGTAGTAGATCAACCCGGCAATGGCACCCAGAAAAGCCAGGGTTTCGTACAGCGGGATCAAACCGGCATAAAAATAGACCGGTTGACTTCCCCGCTGAACCTCATGCTGCCCCAGCCAATACTGCCACGACTTTGTAAACGCATCAATAAAGCCCTGCGGATGCGTAAAGACCGTGGTGTACAAAATAAAAATAATACCAAACACCAAGCCTGAGGAAATCCAGAGTGGTTTCCGGTTTTTCCAGAGATTTTCCAAACGCTCCATGAATACATTATCACCGTTTTGCTGGGTGGTGTACTCCCAAAGCCAACGGAAAAAGAGAAAGGTTACAAAAATAGAGCCGGTGATATAGGTTACTTCTTTGGTACAAAATGCCAGACCCAGACCAACAGCGCCAAGATATAAATATTTTGACTGTTTGGTTTCCAACCAGCGAAACAGACCGTATACCATCAGTATATTAAAAGCGGCAATATGGATGTCATTGCGAATAAAACGCCCGAAATACGTAAAGGACGGCGAAATGGCAATCATGATCCCGGTGAAAATCGCGCCTGTGCGTCCGAGGTGAGGTCGCAGCAAGTACACTACAAACAAGGTCAGCATACCCATCAGGGCCGGCACAATCCGACACGTGTAATCTGAGGCGCCAAACAGATAATATGCCAAAGCATTAAAATGAAAGAGCAACGGTCCGTGCATCATGGGGTTGTAGGAATACCCTTTGCCTTTAAACAGCTCCCAGGAATAAAAAGCATGCAGGCTTTCATCGTGATGCAAGGGTTTTTCACCCAGATTGAAGAATAATAAAAAAGCAGCCGTCGCAAAGATAGCCAACCAGATGATATTTTCCCAGGTAAGCCATTGGCCGGCCACGGTTGCGCTTTGATCCAACACCGCTGCACCCGCAGTTTTGGAACCCTGCTGTAGGGGCACAAAATTTTGTGCCTCTACGTTTGTATTAACGGATTCAGGAACCTGGGCTTTTTTCTTCTCTTTTTTTATCATTTTAGTTCCGCAGGTGTCACAAAAAATGTTGCCTGCGGGATTTTCAGCTCCGCATTTCAGACAATTCACTTTTTCCTCCTTGTAAGTACACATGCAGGTAGGGAACGGTCGCAACCGAAGGAAATCCCATTCGATATATATCCGTTCCGGTCGGGGGACCGTTCCCTACCGTCCGATGTTATCGCCGTCGATAAATAACCACTCCGCCCGGATGTTCATAAACTTTATCCATAAACACCGCGAATTTTTCCAAAGCCGAGACTGAGTATTTTTGCCGTTCCAAAGTCCCGACAAATACAAAATATACATTGTACTTATCCAGCAAGGTTCGGGCCGCGTTCACATCCGGCGAACCATACATGGTATCAATGTCAGGGATACGCTTTCCCGGTTCAGCATAATTACCCCGCCACTGCAATTCATGCCCGCCCCAACCCAGAACCGTTGGTAATCCGGTAAAGGTCGATACCCGGGCAAAATCCGTATACTCACCGCCGGTGGCTTCCAACACCACTGGGTTGCCTTTGACATTTTTTCGCAGCCATTCAATCCCCGCCCGATCCGGAGCGTAGCTGTTGTTTAAATAAAATGAGCCGTCCAGAGTGGTGTAATTGCAAAAACGATTGGTCTTGATCATAGTTCCGGCATACGGATATACTAAAGAGGCCGCCACCAGCAAAACCAGGGGAAGGCACCACGCCAGTTTAAGATTGGTATTGTGCCTGGAATATTTAAACGCCCAGACCAAGCCGTACACTGAGGCTATCCCCAGCAAAAACCAGGCTTGATAATAAAATTTAAACACTGTATTCATCCGGTCCAAGGGCGGATTAAAGGTGTCTTTGATATGCAGGGTTTCACAGCCAAAAAGCAGCAAGCCGGCGGTAAAAAACAGCATGAGCGCAAACATGGTTTCCGGTTTGTCAATTTTCGCAGCCAACAACACTCCCACGGCAAAGAGAAAGAGCATGAGCATTCCCAATAAATACGGTTGCGGATTCTCCGCCTTGCCAAAAAAGACCGCTTTTAATATCACCGCGGTAATTGTCAGAACCAACGCGCTGCCTAAAATCACTGCTGCCAAACGCCCTCGCCCTTGCCGTAAAACCGCTACCGGTTGGAGCAAAAAGAAAAAAAAGTCATTGACCCAGCGAGGCATATCACCCACAGGACGAATCAGGGCATTGCTCTCATTTGTGCTGTTTTCGATCGCGATCCGGAATCCGCACTTGCCACAGATTTTTTTGCCTTCCCGAATTTCCGCGCCGCACTGCGGGCAGAACGAGGCACTGGGTTTTTTTTCTTGGTTGGCGTTTTTATTGGGCTCACCGGTCAAGATAGTGACAAACCAAGCATGGTAGCGCGCCAAGACAAATGTCAGGGTCATGAAAGTAAAGAGCCCGAAGATCAAAAGAAAGTCACTGACTTTGGTGTTTTGGGTGGTCCAGGCAATACCCTTGGCTTGACTGTGAAAATGCATATAAAAAGGGACATAGGGTATAATCATCAGCGCTGAGATTACCACCCCAATACCAAGCATGCCTTTCCAGGGCAGACTGGTAAGCGTCGGTCGCTGATAATACTGTTGGAAAAAAACGGCCAGGCCCGCTAAAAAAAAGGTCGTAGGCATATCCCAGCTGTTCATAAAGCCCAAAGCGCCCAGCATGAGTCCCCATAAAGCAGCCCGGCCTAATTGCCGCGTATCTTTATAGGTGATTTCTCTATCTGTAGACTTCAAATGATTGAGTGTCAGCCCTAAGCAAATCATGATAAACGGGACAGATAACATATGCGGATGCATGTCTCCCAGCAGGTAGGAAAAGAACGGGAATTCATTAATAGTATCCGGAATGACCCGCGAGGGTGTCCACCAATTAAAATTTTCAATAGACTTGGTCATCAGCACTTGACGAAAGCCCTCCAAATTGCCCAGCAAATACAACCCTGACCAACCGCCAAAAGCAATGGACATACGCCGGGTCAAATTGTACAGCACGGAAAAAGTACTGATCCCGGAAAGTGCAAAGAGCAAACCTAAGGCCAAATTAAAGGCAATGGCCGGCGCCGTCCCGGAAACCTTGGTGATAATACTCATCAAGAAATAGCCGAAATAATAATAACTTATATAAAATTCCTGGCCTGAAAGCCAAGGATCATACGGTGGCATGGTCGCAATCCGGGTCATGGAATTCATAAAGGCCATGTCCATGAATTTTTCAGTGCCGAGAATATCCGGATTATACATGCGGAAGAAAAGAAACAAGAGAAACAAAGCGGCAAAAAATAATTCGACTACTAAAATATAGCCCCAGCGTTCCCGGATGACAGCTTGGATCTCATCCTTATATTTAACCCATAACCAATAAGAAAATCCGCAAAGCAAGCCAAAGCTTAAGATAATGCTGAGTACTGAAAAATGAACAAATCCAAGCAACCAAACCAGCAGCCCGACCAGGATGAGTCCCAGGGGTTTGGAAAACCCATATCCCCGGTCAGGAAGAAATTGAAAGACTTTTACGCTTATTGGAATAGCGACAACACCCATTAGGGATATGAGCAACCACCAAATCAGTATGCCTCCCACCAGAAATAGTCCCCCCTTTAAAATTGTAGAGACGCGATTAATCGCGTCTCTACGGTTTTCAAACAAACATCACCCTTCGCCGCAAGTAGAGAAATTATAAAAGCGTGGGAACGGCTTGTCAACCTGAATACGCCGGATTTGCGTTTAAAAATCAATCAAAATATCGATTTTAAATTATTTCAATCTGTAGAGACGCGATTAATCGCGTCTCTACCATCGTGTTCGCGTCTCTACTTTGGCAACTTTTCCCAGTAAATATTGGGAGAATCTTTCTTTAACCACATATTATTTTTTATTACATAGTGCTTATGTACGTACTCTCTTTCATCATTTCCCGCCCAGAAATAATTCTGAATGTAATCAGGTTTTAATTCGCGAATTGAGTACTTTAAATCATATTTATTATGACCAGGAACACTTTTCATCCCATTGCCGGATTGAAACCGGTCCGGTTCCAACCGGGAGATTTTTTTATCACATTTTCCCAGGAAATCAATATTCTTCAATCCTGAGTAATAGGGTATGGTCCCGGACCAGAGGGTGCCAACCGTTGCCTCCGGCTTGCAGATATCCTTTAAATTAAGACCTATCCTCACATGCGCACCATTAAAAACCACAGAATACGGTCTTTCTTTTAAAAACATTTCCGGTAAAAACTTGAAGTTGATCCAGCCAAAGGTAATCAGCAAAAAGGTAACTACAGCCACTATCACACCACCGGAACGATTAAAGATCGGCCGTTCGGGATGGTACCAACGCGTGAGCAAAGAAAAAACACTGTCAAGTCCTGCTATGTTCAAGAGCATTAACATCGGTACATAGGGAGCCATGATTCTCCAATAGGGCCAGGGATCTCCTCCTACATATACCTGATAACTCATGGCGGAAAGCAGCAACAGCAGCATAAGTACTTTTTCTTTACGCCACGGCCAAAGGGTTCCCAGCACACCCACCATCAACGCCGGCCAAATAGAATGTAAGAAAATAGTGACAAACCCTTTGCCGTTGGCAATGCGCTCGGCCACCGTGAGTCCGGTCATTTTTAAAACATAGGTGTTAGGCAGCCATTCCCCATAATACGAGTGCCGAAATAATAACTGAGCTATAGGCAAGACCAGAAAGAGCAGGCCCTCGGAAAAGACCGTCAGAAAAGCGCCCTGGCGCCGCCACAAGTTAAACCAGCGAAATAAGAATAACAAGCTGACCTGAATAGCAGCATCCGGCCGGGTTAATACCATACAACCGCAGAGCAAGGAAAACCAGGGATTGAACCTGGCTTTTTTCGCAGGCTGTATGGCTATCCAAGCTGCTCCGACAGCCAACAAGGACAGCATGCCTGTCTCCATTCCCATTATGCTCCAGTACAACAAGGGATAGTAGAGAAAGGGCAGCAGAAAAGCCAACCCTTGATAAATCCATTTTTTCTCTTCCAACACATCCTGAAATACTGTGCGTGAGATCCCCATAAGACAGATCGCAATTCCCAAAATAAAAAATATACCCGAAATATGGGTAAATAAAACAGCCCCGTTTTTATTAAATAAAAAGGTCCCTATCGACATATACAACACCATAAACAGGTTGGTAAACCCTTCCACCCGCTCACCGATATTCCAGACCAAGCCATGTCCGGACGTTAGGTTCCAGGCATAGCGCAAAGAAATCATAGCATCATCAAAAAGACTGAACATGCGTTTGCCTCCGCCAAACTCAAAGGAGGCCTGAATCAAAAAATGATACGCCCACCAGGCAAAGGCCGCGCTAAAAATGCCGACCATCAACCACTGACGAATATCCAGAGAAACCCGGATCACACCCTTTTTTCCCAAAACATAAGGAGCTCCCAAAACCAGACTGAGCAAACACATGAACGTTCCCCGCAATACGGTGACGGAAAAGGCCACTCCTTTGGTCTGCATAAAGCTTTCCGCCCCCAACATGTAGGCCTGGCCGACAAAAAACAGTGCTGCGGCCACCATGGCCAGTACCTGCCAGGAGAAAACAATTTTTCCCAGGTAATTGAGTGTGGAAGCCACCGTGTTTTTGGACACCAGTGTGGTATAGGTTTTTTTCAAATCAATATTGATCGATAATCCAAATGATAAAAGCGCATAAACACCCAGGACCAACCAGGCCTGGTCAATTTTTCCAAAGATAAAAAAATGTCCCGCCAAGATAAAGCATCCAATCAAAACCGGAACGAGTAAATAGGGGCTTAGGCTGCTCACTGTTTTATCCTTCCTTCGGAAAAATTGTGCTGTTTGCAAACCTTCACTGCGTATATACAAATCCTAATAGTGCAAAATAAATCACTCAAAAAATATGTAGCCCTTCTGTAAAACTGCCTTTTGCAGATTTATCCGGATGCATGCGTATACCGCTAAGTGTATAGGAAGTTTTCACTTTACAGCTTGTTGTCATTCTTCTGCCGGTGTTAATACACCTGCGGGAATAAGTACACGCTCCTGTCCTGGCGGTTTCCACTTTAATTTAATCGAATATCCATGAGACGGATAAAACCGAGCCCGGATGATATGCTTGCCTGCAGACAGTTGAATCCCGTTTTCCACCGGTTTGTTGTTTGCATATCCCGGAGGAAAACCTCCGCGTTTGTAGACTAAGCGCTGGTCGATTTCAACTTCACCATAACCGGGCATTTCCAGATCAAACGCATATTGACCCGCCTGCTTGATATCTATCCATCCCTTCCATTCAATGGTCACCGGACGCTGATAGCCATAAGGAATGTTTGCCGTATGCACCAAAACCGCCGGTTGGACCTGTTGATAGGATGGTTTGCCGCTCCAATCATTTGTCACATAAAATGTTTCAAGCAAACCTCGCGGTTCTTTATAACTAAAGAAATGGTTATGCGGTATGGGTTCTTTAAAGAAAGGTTTGTTGTATTGGCTTTTGTAAATGTGATAATTCTCCAGTGTGTCTTGGGAACTCCAAGCCAACAAGAGTTTTCCTCCTTTGGAAATCTTCGCCCGGCCTCGCAAACGATGCAATCCGCCTGCCAGCCACGTATGAAGCTGATCTTCCTCTCGGGCTTTGGCCGACAGCCGGCGGGAATGGCCAATCTGCAGCTCCGCTTCATCCGTGGTATACAGATAGAGCGTGTAGTTGCCATGATGCGGTACCCAAAGTGTGCCCGCCCAGCTCACGGATCCTTGCGAACTGGAAAGCGGCCACGTGGAGTGCTTAAAGGGAGTATCAAGCGTAGCCGCTTTCTCTGTCAACGCAGGTACTCCTGCCCAATAGGAATTATTCCAATAAGTAGCAATCAGTCCGCGAGTAGCTTGAACATCTTCGTTTTTCACATGCCAGGCTTTAAACATCGACCCGTATTTCGGATGAAATTCATTGAAATATTGGCCTTTCGGATAAAACCATTGGATACTGGGCAACAATTCTTCATATTCCAGAACCAACGAGTAGTTGATGTCCTTGTCCGTATCGGTATACACCGGCAACACATCAAATGGCGTATAAAAAAAGCGATTGTTTAAATCACGGGAATACGCTCGATACGGAGGATGCCCTGGCCAGAAATAGGCACTCATTAAAAAATGTTCCCGCGTGTCTCGGTATTTACCAATATGCTTGGCAACCGCCGTACAATTCGAATCAAAAGCGGGAATCGTATCAAAATATTTGTGATAATTGTCTTTGGCAACCGGAATGAGGAAAAGAACAAATGCTATTCCACCGATCAATACGCCCGTTCTTCCGAGCACGTGTTGCAGCAAACGCCTCGCCCGATCGATAAACACACCCATAAAAAGAAATACTGTAGACGTCATACCGAAGATGCGGTCCGATTGAGGTGGTTCAATCGAAAAGACTGCAGCGCTCATAAATCCGGAAAACCATATGATCAGAATAAAGTATCGCAGTTTTTTCCAATGATATAACGAAAAGCAGAATCCCAACGCAAATAGAATGGAAGGCCAGAACTGCAGCAGAGGTTCTCCGCTTAAACCGCCATTATGTCTGGTCCGATAATCACCATGCCAATTAAATTGCGCAATGTTGATACGGATATTATTCACGATCCCTTGGGCAATATTCCGTGGCGCGTTGACATCCCCGGAAAACACAGAGACTTCTTTGACACGTCCGAAAAGTGCGCTCTGGCTTTTGGCAAACATAATAAAAAGCGCTCCCCCGGCCAGCCAGGCACCCAAGAGTAATGCAACCGTAGGCTTCCAGTTACGGACAAAAAAATTGCGTTGTTGAATAATGAGATACACCAGTATTCCAAAACAAATAAAAGGCACCAAGCGTGCTTGTACTGCAATATGCATGGACAGTGCAAAACTCATCCCGGAAAAAATATAATACCATTTTCGTCGTTCCTGCACCCCTTTGACCAAAAAATAAAAACCCACTAAGAGTAACAATCCCAGCAACGTGTTTCCAAACCCAAAACGCGAATAATGAATATGATAACGCGAGATGGCCATTAACGCAGCACAAGCCAATGCTGCCCGCGGTCCAAAAAGCGTACGAACCAACATAAAGAGCGCAAAGATACTTAATACCCCATATAAAATGGAGTGAAATTTCACGCCAATATTATCGATTCCAAACAGCCAATGAAAGACTTTCAACTGCGCTAGAAAAAATACCGGTTGGCTTGAAGCATGCGCTACCAATGAGGCTCGAGGATGATTTAAAATTTCCCGGGCATTGACAATACCACCGGCTTCGTCACACTCGATACCATAGGGAATGGTATCTATCATGTACGAGCGAACCCAGATTGCAAAGCCTAAAATGAGTACTAGTCCCAGAGCCTCCCAGTACCAAGAAAACGGTTTCTCCTGCAAGGTGTCCGGTTCATTTTCAGTGGGTTCTTTAAAAGCAAAGATCAAGGCAATACCGGCATAGGCAAAATACGTCAGCCCGGACGATATCTCTTCGTGGGAGATTAAACTCTGAGCGCGATATCCGAGATACAGCGCCAAGCCGAGCATCGTGAGGCGAAATATATTTTTCAAAAAATTCAAAATCAATCCCGGTTCTTGATGTGCTTTGAATCCTTGTTGCCAGGGAAACGATAATCCGATCAGACCGATACCAAGCATACCACCGGCTAATCCTTGAGCAGTAATTTCACCATTGCTTGTCTGTCGGGCAAATAACAACAAGCCCGCTCCAACCAGGACCAAGAGTGCTTTTAGGATGACACCGGCCATCCCTTGGGCTTTTCCGGAAAACTCATTTAAGGGGTACCGCGACTGTTCCGAATCACAAAAATGATTCGGCATCAGTGCCAGAATAAATAAAATACCTATTGTATTGCAGGTAATTCCGATAATTTCTTTATGCCCATTGAGAAAAACATGTTTAATTAAAATCAGGTTTCCGATCAGAATCAAAGCAAGTCCCGGCAAACCGATAAAGGCACAACGAATCCAGTCTCCGAGCAGCCCCAGCCGGACAAATTTTTTCTCATTTCGAATAGCAATGTATAGAAAAAAAATACTGAACAACATTATAAAAACCATGGATATACTCTGCTTATAAATGAGCAGCACCTGAGAAAAGACTAATAACAAAATACCAACAATAATCAGTACTAATTTAGGTAGGTTGAGTTCTACCAAAGCAATCTTGTCCGGTAAGCCAAAAGCTCTCTTTTTTTCCTGAACCACCTGTTTCTGATCTTCCAGAGCCGCCAAAGTAGCCTCTTGGTTTGCGACTTCTGTTTTTAAACTTCGGGTTTTGGCTACTTGATAGATAAGGGCTCCCGCTTTTTTAAAAAATTCCATCAGCCAGCGAACTTTTAAAAAAGCAAGGTTGCGAACAAAAAAAGTCAACCCCACAAAGAGAATGCCAAGCGTGGTAAGTTGAAGTCCGGCAGATATCTCGCTTTGAATAATCAACCGCTGTCCCCAACCTAAAAAAATCAAGGCCAAAAGGCCAAAATACACTTTTGGTGATTTCAACGTGCTTACCAGTTTTGGATGATCCTGCATGGTTTTTTGTAGTAAAGTGAGTAACCAGTTAATAACTCATCACACCTTTCCTTGTCCAATAACTTCTAATAAGTACTCCTGACTTCCTATATCCGGTAATCGCTTTCGTTTCCATTGTCCTTGACCGCACTCGCATGCGACGAATGACACTACCGGCTGATGCTGTTTTTAGTACTAAGACTTGCTGCCGGTTGCTTGGTCGTCAACGATCCGCTTCAACATAAACAATCAACCAAAAGAGGCGAAACTGAGATAACCAACGGGCCAATGCTCTCAACCATTCCCAGGGTGGACGTTCGAACCGGTAATAGTTATCCGGCCGACCATGTCGGACATTTTCAAAACCCACTTTGGTAAAGTATTTTTTTATCCCGCGAATGGTAAATGATTTTTCGTAGCCGTACTGCAAATGACGGCCTCTGAGCAAACGATGATGAAACCATTCGGCTAACGGTTTGATAAGAGGCAGCTCTGGAATATTTCCCCATATTTGATAATACCCTAACGTAGCTAAAGAGATCACAGGAACACTCGTGTTGACTCTGCCGCCTGGTCGCAGGGTACGGTAAATTTCTTGGACCGCAACTTGGGTGTCCGGAAAATGCTCCAAAGACCCCCAGCCAAACATATATCCCAAAGAGGCTGTTTTAAAAGGCAAATGCCTTAAATCACCAACCACGAAAAACCCTTCCTCCTGTTCGCGGTCAAAAAGCTGCCTGGATTGCTCGCAAGCCTCATGACAAGCATCAATCCCAATCACCAGACCTTTTTTCTCTTTCGCGACCAGCAGTGCCAGTTGACCGTTACCACATCCGGCTTCTAAAAACGGCCCCCACTCATTCTCCGAGGGAGCATGACGACATATGAATTTTGTGACATAAACATAGGACGGATCGGCTTTTGTCTGACCTTTGGCCGGCAAGCCGACTTTCTTCCATTCTTTATTCCAACTGTTGATGGAAAGCTGAAATTTGGGACTAATATCATCGTAGGGCAGCATATCCGGAATCCCATTTTTAATGGGAAATTTCCGCTCACACGATTGGCAAACCAGTTGATCCTGGCTTTGTTTTACATCAGCCTGGCAATATGGACAAGCCAGAATATTTAAATAATTTTCCGGAATACTGTTCACACCCATTTCTATTTCCTTCCTCGTAAATATCGTTTTTCGGCCTGTTTACTTTAGAAACTTTACAGTGCCCAGAACCGAACATCCCCTTAAGCAGTACCCAAACAATTTGGAAGCTGCGGAATAGTTGAGACTGGTAAAAAAAAATGAGAGTTCGGGATGATGGTATACGTACTCCCTGCTCAAAAAACTTAAAAGTTAAGGGAAAGTATACCGGATAAGAAGTGGCATTTCAAGAAAAGTATGTATAAAAATCGGGTTAAACGGAACCTGCTATGATCTACTCTCATGCCCTCTCATGCGCTTGGGGCGCTTGGCTAGATTTGCGTTGTGCTTTAAAAGAATATCTGTTAATACTAAAAGAAGTTTCTCGATTTTTTATTTAAGCCTGCTCTGCAAATGGCTCAACGTGGGTTCCTATTGCTGGTAGTGCCAATACCAATTTCTGGAGTATACTTGTGCGGCTTTATTATGGTCGGGAATTTTCCGGACAATCAGGTGGCCCCTCTCGCCTTGATCCCTGGTTTGCGCTACTGGCTTTCCTTATCCCGGTACTGAGTTCTCTACCGCTTCTGGGAACCGACCTCACGACCGGAGATCACACTGAATTTGTGTTGGGAGCACTCACCCTCGGCATTATTCAATTTCCAGGCTATCCGCTCTATTTAGTATGTACAAAATTTATCTCCCTACTAATCCCTCACGCTTCCGAAATCTGGCGGATTAATTTTATTAGCTTGTTGTACGGTTCAATGGCAACTCTCCTGATTTTTCTGATTGGCCGCCGTTTACGCTTTGCTCCTTTTGTAAGTCTGGCCGCGGCCTGTTTTTTCTTCTTTTCTCCTTTTTTTTGGCAGGCGTCTCTGCTCTCAACGTATTACACCTTTCATCATTTATTAATAACCACCCTGCTTTTTTTAACCCTGGACATTTTTGGTCCCCTTCCTTGGCGACAACGGCGCCTCCGTTTACTGCTGTGGGCCGCGTTCTGTGGCTTGACCGGAGGTCAGCATCCTGAACTTTTGCCCTGGGCAATCACTGCTTTTGTCTTAGGTATCAGCATCGGTCTTCCCCGGCACCGGGTCAAAGGCTCCGATTACTCACTGGTCTTTATCAGCGCCTTGACCGCGGCTATTCTGCCTTATGCTTATCTTCCCTTGCGGTTGTTGGCTGCCAACGCGTTTGTCAACCCGGATGCGGTTGCCGCCCATGCCGGACTAATGCATACCCCCTCATTTACAAAACTTATCTCCTGGCTCACACAGTATGTCAGCGAAGGTCTGCATTCCTGTTTTTTCGCGCATACGTTTCAGACCTCCATCATTCATCTGGGAAACGCTCTCTTGGACTTTGTTTACGCTTACCCTTTCTTTCCTCTGGTAGTTGTGGCGCTGGGGTTGTTACTCAATTTACGTGATGTGTTTATCCGGCAACCACGCCGGGGCGCGACGGCCACCGGTTCTACCGGCCGGCTTTTTATTGCCATTCTTCCTTTGTTTGCTTTGGGTGGCAGCGCTTTACTGCTTCCCGGAAACGCACTCTCTACTCAATTGAGTATGTCCTTGGGTTGCGCTTTCTGGAGCTTAAAAGGCTTGGAATATTGTTACCAAACCTTGGGACACGCAGATTATCTGCTCGCGAGGAACACACGTCTGCGCCCCACCTGGTTTGCTTTGTTGATCATTCTCTTGCTTCCCGTCTTAACCGGCATTCATAACTATCCCGTATTTAAAAACCAAATACGGCACGCGAGCAATCCCCAATCCAGTATTAGCGACGTTTCCCAGTTGCTTCACGACCTTCCGGCAAAAGCAATTCTGGTTTTTCCGAACACCTCCTCCTTGCTAATCACACAGTATGTTCAGCAACGGTTGGGTGTTCGTACGGATGTAGCTTTAATGCCTTTTTCCCAACTCTGGAAAGATAACCTGCCGGCACCCCCTTCTTGGCTACACCTGTTTAACCAAAAACCAGAGACTCTCTTCGCGCGAAAAATGAAATTCACACGCCTATGGATTCAAGGATTGTTGGAAAAAATCATTTCCGGCCGCCCTGCCTTTGTCGTGTTTTCCCCTATGCTGCCAACACCCACCTTGGAATATCTGGTACAGTCCTTCACCTTGTCTGAAGCCCATTCCCCGGTCGCGGAGTGGAAACAACCTAACCAACAAGGATTTTTATCTGTGTATCGCATACAGCGTCCATCTCTTCCTGTCAAACCCAGGCGTCAGCGGGTTGGCAAAACCTATATCAATGATTTTGAGAGCGAACTGCGTCTGTTGTCCGCTCAAATGCAACGTCCTTTACAACGGCCCGGCAAATTTGCCATGCTAAACATTAGCCTGCGCTGGCAACTATTGCGAAAAATTGAACACGATAAATTATTGGTCAAATTTTGGATAACCCCGGCAAGTCGTGAACAATCCATTCGTATGGCTGACGGGAAAAAGCGGCTATGGAAAGAAACTCGGATATTGGGACAGGGCTATGTACTCAACCGGCTGCGTGCCCGTGCCTCCTTTAAGGAAAAATATCAACTGCTGGTGCCAACCGAGCTTCCGGTGGGCCGTTATCTGGTTCACCTCTCGGTGCTGGACAAAACCAACAATCAGCCCCTGGCTGCCGGCGAGCATAAAGGAGAGCCGGTTTACTTCTCCCCGGCTTGTGAATTTTGGGTGACTGCTTCGGAAGAGGACACCGGTGTTTCCCTGCCATAATTAAGACCTAAATGAGTCCCGTGGAAATAATGACTTAGAATTTCGCGATATGAAAAACCATGTTGTGCCATACCGCGAGCGCCCCATTGACACATCCCTACCCCGTGCCCCAAGCCATGTCCGACAATACGAAATTGGTTGCCCACGACATCCAGCGTGTAAAAATTGCTCAGTAATTTTCGTTTGCCGTACTCTTGTCGGAGAGCGGCCCGCAAATCATTCGAGGTGATGACAAAGTTCTGTTTGTCGGTGATTACACGAATCCGTTTCACACGTCCGGAACGATTTGTAAAATCTACTTGTACATCCTCTAAACGCTCTTGTTTTCCTATTTTCTTGATCCTGCGCAAAGCACGTTCCACTCGGCGTACTGAAGTATATATCCGCCAATCTACATACGGCGACTGTGCGCAATAGGGACGGTTGCCCAGTTTCCAGTGGTCCTCCACTCGTACCAAGTAAGGTATTTTCCTTCCGGCCCATACTTCATTAACAAACACGGTATTACCGCCACAGGTACTGTGATAAAACGCTTCCGCCAACTGATTGTTATACATAAGGACTTCGCGTAAAGTCATCTTCACAGCTCGTTCCGCCCGGCGCGAGAGTCTCTTTCGACCTTTAAACACCTGACAATGCGGCCCGTCACAGTAATCATAATCAAAACGGTCATGGCGGTCGATATTTTTCAAGGCCCACGTGCGTGCCACTACCGCCTGGGCTTTCAGCGCTTCCAAGGTGAAATGATCCGGATCCATCTCTTCACTAATCACTTGCGCCAGATAATGTTCCAGGGGCATGGTCGTAATAATCGCCAAACGCCGGTATTTTACCGAGACATTCAAACGTCTGGCGTCGTAGGCACGCGCAAAACGACATTCCGGAACAATCACATTAAAAATCCGAACCTGCTGATTGGAGGTCTTAATCCAGACTTGCTGATAGGTTTGGGCTTTTTTAAAAGCGGCCTTACCGCGCTGCCAAGCGACTGCTACGCGATCGCCTTGCATACGAAAATAGACTTTGCGTGCTTGTTTTGGTATGGAAATAGCTTGGCCGTTCCCGTCCGTGAGCACCACGTCCTTGGCCGGAAATTCAATGGCTGTTCCGGTAAAATAGGCTTTACGAATTATGCGTACGCGGACATCCGGACCGGTATCCAGAGTATGTTTAGTCCAGTCCGATTCCGGTATGGCTGAAGAAAAGAGCTGACACCCCAGGAGCACCCACGGGAGAACGAGTGCCAAGAACAGCCGGCCATACCAGTAAAGGAACCTAGGCACGTTTACGAGAACCGGCTTTTTTTTTGGTTTGCTTGCCCGGCCTCCGGACACTCTGTTTATTGGCAGCGCTTTTTCGTTTCACCGTCCGGGTATGCTGCTGCCGGTTTAAGGGATGGAGTTGCAGCATTGTTTTTTCTTCCGGAGTTAAATCATTGAGAATCGTGTTTAAGCGAATATCTCTGGCAATGGTCTGCAAACGATGGGCAATCTCATGCTCTTTCAATTTCGGATTGGCCGCTTTTAAACGCAAGGCGGTTTTGGCTGCCAGCAAGACGGAATAGCCCATACGCTCAACCGGATTTTGCTGTAAAATAAGTTTAAAACTCTCGATAAACGCACCTAAATACTCTTCAATACTCCGCGGGGTTTGTTCATCTTCCAAAGTGTTTAAATATCGCCGCATAATGTATGTCCCCCTTTTTTCCAACAACGTATTTATTGTACACTGGGAGAAAAATAAACTCAATGGTAATTGCTGCGGTCCGGTAATATGTCAGTGAAGTGCGGTTAAACAAAGGTTGTCATACCCGCAGGATTTTTATGTTTCCGTAGGGGCAGGGCTTGCCCCTGCCCTGGTTTTAATTTGAAGGGCACCCGCAAGGGGTGCCCCTACGATTAAAATTATCTGCGTCTATCTGCGTTCATCG
>JAGLMY010000235.1 GCA_023139775.1 bacterium | reverse complement strand
ACAACTTAAAAAATACCCTTTCCGCCACAGAAACTATCTTTCCATTCCGGTTGGGGGACCGTTCCCTACATGTGCCGGGCGTACTAATAATAAACCAGGTAATCACAAAGATCACCTGGTTTATATATCTACTCTATTATATTTTTTATTTGGACAAGCCCATGGCTTTAAACAAACCGGCAATTGAGGTGTAATAATCAGCCAAGGCCTGCACATAATTCACGCGTTCTTCACCTAATTGCAATTCCGAGGTCAAGACCTGCGAGAGCGGAATTTCATCCATCATTTGCTTGGCACTATTGATTTCCAGATCTTTTTCCCGGAATTTAATTTTCGACAAGGAAGCGGTTACCATGGTCATTGCCTTCTGATAATTAAAATAGTTCTCTTCAACCTCATTGGCCACACTCCCGCGCAATTCAATCAAATCCGCTTCAGAAGTGGCTTTGTCCACCTTGCTTTTGGCCAGGTTGGAAAAATTCTCAAATTTGTCGAATAAAGAAACAGTCAAAGACTGTTTCTTTGAATCCGTAGTATTGTCCTGTTGGCCGTATTTGGTGGGCACGCTTTTTTTGTTTTCCCAGGAGTATTCTGTAGAATTGGCGCCCAGAATCCAGGAAGCCTGTAGTTTGACGGACCATTCATCACTTAGCTCCAACCCTTTTTCTTTGTCACTCTGTCCGTTTTTACCAACCTGACCGACAAATTCAATCTGCGGCAAATCCTCAGCCATGGACATTTTAATGCCATACAAATCAGCCAAGGTGGTAAATTCATTCATAGCCAAATCAGGACGATTTTTGAATCCCAGACCCAGACATTCATCCAGGGAATAATTAAAATCAAAGTCAGTAAAGGTCAAAACGGCATTGATTTGTATTCCCACCGCCGCATCCACATTACAGGCTTGACGTAGTTCCAATTCCGCCAGAGCAATATCTTGCTGCGAGGAAAGTAATTGATAGTAAGTTTGATCGGTCTGTGATTGCACATTCAAAAATTCCTGATATGAATTCAGCCCTTGACGATACGCTTCACGTGCAAACGAGAGCGCAGCTTCTGCTGCTTTCGAAAGATCCGCTTGGATTTCAAAAGCCATTTGGGTCTTTACCAATTCATAATATGCTCTTTCCACATTGTATATGGCTTCCTGTCGCGCCTGTTCGAATTTTTTCTTGGCCACCAGTAATTTGGTTTTGGCTTGTTTTAAGTTATAAACATTCCTGCCGCTGGTAAATATCTTCTGATTGGTTTCCAAACCATATTTCAAGCTGGACGATACACTGTCCTCATTGCTTTCCTCGTCGAATTTACCGTCATTTCTTTCCCAACTGCCTTTGAGTTGCGGTAAAAACTCTCTTTCCGCTTCCAGTACTTTGTATCGCTCGTACTTCACTTCACGCAAAGCCACCTGAACTCTGGGATTGTTCAACAATGCCACACGTTTACAATCTTCCAAATTGGTCAAAATGGTCGGGATTTGTTTCGATTCTTCCAGCGCCTCTTCGATTTCAGCAAATTCTTCCCCTTCTTCTTCTTCCCAATACTCATCCTCGTATTCTTCGTCGTAATAATACTCTTCTTCTCCCTCTTCCTCCTCACCCTCAACTTCTTTCTCTACTTCCATTTCCGGTTCTTCTTCGAGTTCACCCACATCTTCTTCAGTGATCTCGAAATCTTCCTCTTCAACAACTGCAGGCAACAAATCTTCTTTTGAAATTTCTTCATCGGTAATTTCTTTTTCTGCTGCAATCTCTTCTTTAAATTCAGGCTCTGGAAAATATTCTTTTTCAACTTCAACCTCCGCTTCATCTGCGGATGCTGAGTCACCTTCATCAAATTCTTCCCAACCTTCTTCATCCTCATAGACAACTTCGTATTCTCCCCGGTCCTCAGTTTCCTGAGCATACGTTGAGAAAGAAGCGTATATTGACAATCCGAGCATGAGTGTGAGGTTGACGAAAAACAACCAATTAAATCTCTGCCACATATTCCCTCTCCTATCTGGCTTTTTATCCCTGTGGTGCTGTAGGCACAGGGGATGTACTGCCAAATAACTTTTTCTTTATCCACCCAAATATTTTATTGGAGAAATCAATACTATCGTTAAAAATCAAATATACACACGGCAAAAATATAAGTGTCAGTACTGTACTGGTAATCAATCCACCAACCACTGTAATGGCCAAAGGCGACCACAAATTGGATCCTTCACTCTGATCCATAGCCATAGGCAGTAAACCAAATACTGCGGTTGAGACGGTCATAAAAATAGGACGTAAACGTCTTTGGGAGGCGGCAAGAATTGCCTTATACCGTTTCACGCCTTGAGAGGTTAGTGAATTTATGGTATCCACCAATATAATTGCCGGATTGACTACCATCCCGGCCAGCATCAACATCCCGATAAAAACACCCACACTCTTGGGTTTTCCTGTAAGGTAGAGCGCACCCACCACACCAATCACAGCCATGGCCACTGAAAGCATGATAATAAAAGGCTGGTAATACGATTCAAAGAATGCCGCCAAAACCATATATACCAGAATCACGGTTAAAACCACTGCCATACTGAGTTGGCGTGAACTTTCAATCATTTTTTCATAATTTCCACCAAAGCGATAATAGTAACCTTTGGGAAAATCAATGGCTGTCAGTGCTTCACGCGTTTTTTTAACCGCAGATCCCAGATCCGTTGAGACCGTGGCCGAAGTTTGGATCATTCGGGATTTGTTTTTCCGCCAAATTTCCGAAGGACCCAAACCCGGCGAAAAAGTGCCGATCTGAGAAAGATAAATTTGATCTCCAGTGGCAGTAGATACCGTAAGCTTGTTCACATCATCCAGTGTTTTGCGAAACTTCTCTTCCAGACGGACAATGGTTTCGATTTCATTTCCTACTTGGCGGAAGTTGGTGCCAATAACACCACGCATCTGGGTATTGACTTCTTCCGCCATGGTTTTAACATTAATATCAAATTGAGCGGCTCTGATCTTGTCCACATGGAACCGCATTTCCGGACGTCCTTCTTTCATACGAATACGCACGTCGGTCATGCCAGGCAAGGTCTCCAGGCGATTGGCAATAGAAATCGCCAATTGTTTCAGAATTACATAATCATATCCAAAGAGATCCAGAACCAGAGTTTTAGTCCCCACCTCTTGCTTTTCTTCAAAATAGACATAAGCCGGTCTAAATTGCGCCAATTGCGGACGCAGCTCATCCAGTATTTCTTTGATTGAGCGTTTCCTTTGATATGCTGGTTTGAATTCCACATGTATTTCCGAACGGTTTTGTTCAACCAGGGAAGAAAGATTTCTGACTTCCGGTACCTTGGCCAGGAAACGTTCCACCCGTTTTACAATATCATTGGAAATATCCAATTTGGTGCCCGCAGGCAGGGTTAAATTGACGGTTATTTTATTTTGCTCCACACTCCCCATAAATTCCGAACCTAGTTTGGTATTTAACCAAACAGCGAGACCTAATAACACTACTACAATCCCGAGGAAAATATAGCGGTAACGGATCGCCAGAGTCAAGAACTTGCGATATACGGTCATGAAAATCCGGCGAAATTTCACCGGCGCGCCGGCAACCCATTTTTTCTCCACCACTTTAACATCTTTAAGGATATGGCCGGCCATGACCGGCAATAAAGTCTGGGCCACAAACAATGAAGCCATCAGGGAAAAAATAACTGTCATGGCTAAACCTTCGTACAACATACGAATTTCTTTATTCACAAATATAATCGGAACAAATACTACTACGGTGGTAATGGTGGAGGCAATAATTGCAAATCCAACCTCTTCGCTGCCCACTACAGCTGCTTCCCGAATGGGCATACCGTCCTGGTTCTTCTTAAAAATATTATCCAAAACCACAATACTGGCATCCACCAAACTCCCACTCGCCAGAGCCAAACCGGACAGAGTCATGGTGTTCAAGGTGATTTTCATAAAAAACATAGCCACAAAGGTTGCCATAATGGCTAGCGGAATAGAAAGAGCTATAATCACTGGACTGCGCAGATTACGTAAGGTAATGACCAGAACCAACGCTGCCAGAATTCCTCCGGTGATAAGCGCGCTTTTTACCGTCGAAATAGCAGTAATGATACTGGCGGATTGATCCAAGACCGCGACCATACGAATGCCTTTGCGAATTTTTGGTTTTAATTCCTTGATTGCTTCCTTAATTCCCCGGCACACCTCAATAGTATTGGCCTGGCGTTCTTTATGAATATAAATAGATACCGTCGGAGCAGTATCATAGCGGGCATATCCGGCTGCTTCCAAAAAAGAGTCCCGCACCCGGGCAACATCACCAACCCGGATAATCATTCCTTCCTTGGTGGCGGCCAAACCGATCTTTTTAATTCCTGCCACGGTTTTAAACTGGCCAATCGTACGGACCAAATAGCGGTAATCACCCTTTTCAAAATTACCGGCTAATAAGTTTACATTGTTGTCATGCAGCACTTTTACAACATGTTCAATGGAAAGGTTATACGATTGCAAACGACTCTGATCGACCTCAACTAATATTTTACGTTCGCGTCCACCTGACACTTCGACATTGGAAACACCGGAAATACGATTCAAAGGTTCTTTCAGTTCTTTGTCCGCAATCTCACGCATATATTCGGTTGAAATCGTCTCCGAAAGCATGGCCAAAATCATAATCGGCGCGTCCGCCACATCGTATTTGCCCAGAATAGGTTTCCGAATTCCCTGGGGCAGCTTATTACGTATTTTGGAAAATTTTTCCCTAACTTCCAAAGCGGCAAAATTCATATCAATGCCAGGTTCAAATTCGAGAATGGTTTCTGATTTTCCATCCTCAGATGAGGACTCGATGTTTTTTAAGTAAGATACAGTAGAAACCGATTCCTCCACTTTTATAGTCACCATACTTTCCACTTCAGTCGGAGGAACGCCGGGATAACTGATATTAATCGTAACGACCGGATAGCTGGTATTTGGCATCAACTCCACCGGCAATTGCGACAGGGAAACCACGCCCATAATGATTACCCCGAGAAAAATCATCATAATGGTAACCGGACGTTTGCTAAAATACGCTGGTAGGCCCACTAGCAAACCTCCTCGCCCGGTCTACGGAACAATATGAGCAAACGCTGCCACGCATTTTCAACCAGCAAATAAATAACTGGAATAACCACAATGGTCAGAAAGGTGGAAGAGGCTAAACCACCGATAACCGTCACAGCCAAGGGCGACATTAATTCCGCACCCTCACCCAAAGACAGGGCCAAAGGACCCAGGGCAATAATGGTCGAAAAAGCTGTCATCAAAATCGGACGCATACGCACGCGACTGGCTCGTACAATAGCATCTTCGGCCTGAATCCCCTGCTCTCGCAAGAGATTGGTATAATCAATAAGAATAATACCATTGGACACAACAATACCAATGAGCATAATCATTCCAATAATTACAACCACGGAAATCGGTGTTCCTGATAAGTAAAGAATAATCATCACACCGATCAATGACAGCGGTACCGTAAACATAATAATGAACGGCTGAATTAAGGACTCAAACTGAGAAGCCATAATCATATATACCAGTATTACAGCCAATATCAGAGCAAACACCAGACTTTGGAAAGACTCGGCCATTTGCTCACTTTCACCCCCGATATAGACATAATACTCATTCGGCACAGGATACTTATCCAATCTGGCGTCGAGCTCGGAAATCACCTCATTAAGACTGCGTTTGTATATGTTGGCAGTCACCATAATATAGCGCTGCCGGTCTTGTCGTTTGATCTCGGACGGACCTACACCCACTCCAATGTAAGCCACCTCGTTGAGCGGCACTTGCACTTCCAAGGGTGAATGTATAAATAAATTACGTAAATCCGTCACATTCTTCCGATCCTCATGACGCAAGCGCAGGCGAATATCCACTTCATCTTTGCCCGGCTCCTTAAACTTAGTCTCAGCCGTGCCTTTAATGGCAATTTTAGCAGTTCGGGCAATATCATCGACTGAAAGATTGTACAGCGCTGCTTTATCACGCTGGATATATATTTTGGTTTCAGGCGCTTCTTCCACAATAGTATTTTTAACACCATAGATTCCGGGTATGGTCAAAAATAATTCTTCAATATCTTTGGTAATCTTTTCCATCAAATTAAGATCATTACCTTTTATAATAACCGCCACCGGCGCTCCACCGGTCAAAGCCGATACTTGCAAAGCGCTATCCTGCACCAAATATTCAAACCGGGCCGGGCCGGTATCCAATTTTTCAACTTTGTCTTTCACCTCTTGCACCACATCGCTGGTCGAGCGACCACGTTTCTTTTTCAAGTTGATCATCAGGGTCGCTTGATGCGAACCCATGGCTTCCGCTGCCTGCCCCACGTCCTCATCTCTGGAAGATCCGATATTCAGGGTTACATTATATATTTCCGGAATAGCCAACAAAATATCCTCAACCTTTTTCGCCACCCGGTCGGTGATGGCAATCAAAGCTCCGGTCGGCAAATTAATTTTAATCACAAACTGACCCTGATCCACTTTGGGCATAAATTCTTTTTTTATGGGAATCACCAGAAACATTGAAGCGATAAACACCAACAAAACCAAACCCATGCTGAAGGCTTTGTTTTTCAAGAACCATTGCAGAGTCTTCATAAAAAATGCTTCCATGACATTTAAAAGCTTCTCAACTTTTCGCAATGCTTTAATTTCATTCAATTGTTTCTCCCCGCTCTGTGAAACCAGCATGGGAATCAATAGCATAGCGCCAAAAGTAGAAGCAATCAGCGAAAAGGTAACAGTCAGGGCTAAATGCGAAAAGAGCTGTCCAGCCACACCCTTAACAAAAACCATGGGCAGGAATACGACAATAGTGGTCAAGGTCGAGGCAATGACTGCTGTTGATACTTCACTGGTGCCAATAACCGAAGCTTCTTTTGGTTTTAAACCCAGTTGACAATGCCGAAAAATATTTTCAATAACCACAATCGCATCATCAACCAAGCGCCCCAGGCCAAGTGCCAACCCTCCCAAAGACATCATATTCAAGGTGATTCCGGAAAAATACATGAGTGAAAAAGTTGCTAATATGGAAATCGGAATAGAGGTGACAACAATAGTAGAACTCCTTATATTTCTCAAGAAAATGAGAATCACGATAAATGCCAGAACACCACCAATAGCAGCATCGCGAAAGACACCATTAATGGATTGCCGGACAAAAACGGATTGATCATATACGGTAATAATCCGGATGTTTCTGCCTTTGGGCAGATCGGCTTGTAATTTTTTCAGCGCCTTTTTCACATTGGAAACAACCTCCAAAGTGTTGGCACCGGCTTGTTTTTGGATGGTAACCGATATATTCTCCCGGCCGTTGTAACGGGAAATTGAAGTCTTTTCTTTAAACGTATCCTGAATTTTAGCGATGTCCGATACCAAGACCACCCGGTTATCAGAAAAGCGCTTCATGGGATCCGGCGGCTGCGTGAGTGGTTTTTGCACCAAATTGAGCAATTGCTCTTCTTGCGCTTCATATTCTCTGCTTTTATCCAATCCCACCGGAGAGCCGGCTATGTCTTCCAAGGTGGTAAATTCACCCATGGTACGAATCAAGTAATCGTAAAAATGCCCATGAATAGTACCGGCTGGATAATTCACATTAGAATTTTTAATTGCTTCCAACACTGACAGCGAAGATAGCTGAGCAGCATTTAAACGGCCCAAATCCAGGTCAATAAGGATTTCACGGTCCAAGCCACCGGTAATTTGAACCGCAGCCACACCGACTGCTTTTTCCACCTGATTCTTAATAATTTTTTTCGCTATTTCGCGAACTTCGTGCAGCGGCAGGTCCGCTGAAACCGAAAGAGTGAGGGCCGGAAGTTCAAAAGGATTGAACTTCATAACAATAGGATCTTCGGATTCACGCGGCAGCTTTTCTTTAACCAAATCAATTTTCTCCCTGACGTTCAAGGCAGCAAAATCCATGGAAGTTCCCCAGCCAAATTCCAGCATTACCAGAGATACACCTTCACGTGAAGTGGAAGTTATCCGTTTGACATTATTAACCGAGCTGCAGGCTTCCTCGATGGGCTTGGTAATCAGAGTCTCAATTTCTTCCGGCGCCGCATTTTCATAACTCGTCATTACCGTAAGCTGGGGATAAGTAATAGGCGGAAATAACTCGCGCGGCAGCCGCAAATACGAAATACTGCCCAATAATACCACCGCCAGAAAAACCATGGCTACAGTTACCGGCCGGCGTACTGAAAATTCAGGTAAATTACCCAAGAGTCTCTATCTCCTGTGCGTAGTTTTCAATCCTCCCCACGGCAAACTTGGGGTATCTGGATGAATAATTTCTTGTTATATATTGGCTACTCGCTATTTCCGCAATTCCAACGAGCCGTGATATTTCACCTACAGGACGCAGGGGCGTTTAATTAAACGTCCCTGCATTTCCCGCGGTCCCAACGAACGACTAATTATATTACGCTTTTTTCTAAAACGACGTACTCTGGTATTCCATAACCTGAACTTTCGCGCTGTCCTTTAATTCTTCCATGCCTTCTACTACGACCAGTTCCCCTTCTTTTAGGCCTTCCGTGATTTGCACATTATCCGTAGTCACGTAACCCAGTTTGACCGTCTTGAATTCCGCTTTATTGTCCGGATTTACGACAAATACATGATAGGCCCCCTTAACCTTTTTCAAAGCCGGCCGGGGAATTATAATCGCATTTTTGGTTTCAAAAATTTTAACGCGCACTCTTACAAACATTCCCGGAAGCAAAAGCCGGTAAGGATTGGCGATTTGCACCTTGACGTTCAGGGTTTTGCTCTTACCTTTAACCATGGGCGAGATATTGGTAACTGTCCCGCCAAAGTCTAAATCCGGATAAGCATCGACATTAATTTTTACCGACTGCCCTAAAACCACCTTATTAATCTCCCTCTCCATAATTCCCGCTTCGGCGAAAACATCCTCCACATCAAGAAAGGTGGCGACTTTCATGCTGGGATTAACCATGGAGCCAACCTCCACATCCCGGCTCCCGAGAATACCGTCCGAGGGCGCCACAATAGCCGTCTTAGCTAATTCCGTCTGGGCCAGTTCCATCTCCAGCCTGGTTTCCTTTAACTTCAGGGGAATAATAGCACCGAGATCATAAAGCGACTGGGCATTCTCGTATTTAACCTGGGCCTGTTCATACTTCAACAACTGTTCCTGAGGATCAAGTTGTACGATGACCTGTCCGGATTTGATTTCATCCCCCTCCCGAAAATAAAAAACTGAAACCACGCCGGAAATCTGGAATCCAAGATTTACCTGCGCGAAACCTTTGATACTGCCCATAGCCAGGATAGAATCCGAAAAATCAGTCTTGGTCGTCTTAAGAACCTTTACCTGGGTGCCGATGTCAACTACCGCCACGCCTTGTAATTCTCTGGTCTTCTTTTTCTCTCCGAAAAACAGTTTGGATAAAAACCATGCCGATCCCATGCCCACCAGGACAATAATCAGGCTGCCCATCATCTTGTGCTTGCGGAACCAATTCATTATTTCCGGAAGTTTTTTTTCCGGCTGTTTTTTTATTTTATCAATAGTTTCTTCCAGGTCGATTTTCTTGAATTGGGAAACCAAACCTGAAAAACGACCACCGGCTCTTTCTTTTTTCTGTTCCGGGGGAGAAGTCTTTTCGGTTCCGCCTTCGGAAAGACCCGGCTCCTCCCCGGAGTCTCCCATTTCCTGCTTCTTGATCTGGTCGTAAGTCAGGTTATAAGAATGAACCAGTTTGGATTCCTTGCGTTTTTCTTTTGATGGTTTCTTTCCCGGTTCATCTCCCCTATCTTTTTGATTTTTGTCCGTATCTTTGTCAAAGGGGTTCATTAAATCCTCCTGCCTGGTTTAACGGTTTTTTTTCTTGCCGGCAACGTCTTCACTATACCTACAAATTCTAATTCCCACTCTTTATCAACTGAACCCAAACCCGCCGATTTAAAGCACGGCCGCGCGCGGTGTCATTACTTTTGACGGAACCCCTATCTCCAAAACCTTTCAGAGATATTTTATTACTGGGAACACTCTTGACCTGTACCAGATACTCTCTAACCATCTTCGCGCGCTTAAGGGATAAATTTTTCTTATTTTTTTCATCAGCGGAAGTATACCCATGCACCAATATGGTCCGTTTGGGGTAACGATCATAAGTCAGGACGATTTT
>JAGLMY010000234.1 GCA_023139775.1 bacterium | reverse complement strand
TTTTTGTTTGTCATCCCCGAATGCTTGTATCGGGGATACGGTTTAAAAAACCAGATCCCCGATTAAACCCTCGGGAATGACAATCTTTGTTTAACTGCGCAGTTCACTGACCTGTTACTTTACTTTTTTATTTTACCCATCTTTTGACAAGCAACTTGATGATTTTCACTGTGCTGCCATAAGGCATTTTCATATTTTTCACAGCCGGCATCTCTATATTTGCACCGGCTGTAAAAATGACAACCCGGAGCCGGATTGATAGGCGAAGGAATATCGCCGGTTAAAATCGAACGTTTTCTTTTCCTGCCTGGTTCCAATTTTGGCAAAGCTTCCAGGAGTGCCCAGGTATAGGGATGTTGGGGATTGGTAAACAGCTCCTGCGTAGGCGCCAATTCCATAATCCGGCCCACATACATCACTGCTACTTGATCAACCAATTGGCTTATCACCCGCAAGTCATGCGAAATAAATATCATGGTTAGGCTCAATTGTTTTTGTAACTCTAAAAACAAATTTAAAATCTGGGCTTGGATGGAAACATCCAGGGAAGATACCGGTTCATCCGCAACAATCAATTCCGGATCTAAAGACAAGGCTCTGGCAATACCTAAGCGCTGTTGCTGACCACCGGAAAGCTGGTGCGCGTAACGATACAATAACTCAGGTCCCAGACCAACTGATTGCAATAAAGTAATCACAGCATTTTGATCAGCCGGTTTGTTTTTCAAACGCAGGGGTTCTGCCAATGTTTGAAAAACATTAAGACGCGGATTCAGACTGCCCAAGGGGTCCTGAAACACAGGTTGAAAGCGATTACGAATTTGTCGTAAAGATTTTCCCTTAAGATCATGAATTGGCCGGCCGCTAAAAATTATTTCTCCCCGGCTTGGTTCTTCCAAACGACAGATCAATTTTCCTAAAGTACTTTTACCGCAGCCGGATTCTCCGACTAATCCCAGTGTCTGTCCCTTGGTAATTTCAAGATCCACATGATCAACAGCAATCAATATCTGTTTAGTCCGCATTACCTCCTTACTCTTAATGGCATAATCTTTACCAATACCCTTTAATTTCAATAATTTATCAGCCATTTGTGGGTCCTGGATTCCAACAAGCAAATTTTAATTTATTCATAGTATACGGTGGATCTTGCTGCACACATTTCTCAATTTTTCTCGGACAACGGGGGTGAAAAGGACAACCTGAGGGCAGTTCAGAAGGATTCGGAGGAAATCCTCCGATAGCATTTAATTTCGCTTTATGTACCCCTAATTTGGGTATGGAATCCAGCAATCCCCGGGTATAAGGATGCTGAGCATTATCTAATATATCCTTTATGGTCCCGTGCTCCACAATACGACCGGCATACATAATTGCCACTTCGTCCGATATTTCAGATATGATTCCTAAGTCGTGCGATATCAATATTATTGTCATTTTGTTAAAGTTTTGTATACGCTCTACCATATCCAGGATTTGGGCTTGAACAGTGACATCCAGGGCAGTGGTCGGTTCGTCCAGGATAAGGATATCCGGATCACAGGATAGAGCCATGGCGATTAAAATACGCTGTTTCATACCTCCGGAAAATTGATGAGGATAGTCTTTAATTCGCTTTTCCGGGCTGGGAATATCTACCCCCATCAGACTGTCCAAAGCCTGTTTTTTGGCCTCTCTGGTTTCAATTTGCCGGTGTGCGAGGATGGTTTCAACCAATTGCTTCTCAATAGTAAAAACCGGGTTTAATGCGGTCGCCGGATCCTGAAAAACAATTGAAATACCTGCTCCCCTTATTTTCTCATATTTTTCATCCGGCAACCCAATTAATTCTTTATCATGATATTTAATTGATCCTTTCACTTTACCGGGAAACGGCACTAACCCAAGAATAGACAAAGCGGTCATACTCTTTCCAGATCCTGATTCTCCGACAATGCCCAAAGTCTTTCCCGGCTGGGTCTCAAAACTCACTTCCCGAACTACTGGTACCGGTTGTTGCCTGGCATCGCGGAACAAAACCTGCACACCGGATAATTTCAGATTAGGCATGTTCTTCCCCTCCTGACAAGCGAGGATCCAAGACATCCCGTAGTCCGTCACCCAAAAGATTATAACCCAAAACAGTCAGAAATATGGATATCCCGGGAGACAGGGTAAGCCACCAGGCTTGAGTAATATAGTCCTTGCCGGTAGTTAATATATTTCCCCAAGACGGAGTCGGCGGCTGCACACCCAAACCCAAAAAGCTAAGTCCGGATTCCAGCAAAATTGCGCCGGCAATTCCAAAGGTAGCTGAAATAAAGACCGGCGCTAATGCGTTGGGCAGGATATGTTTAAATATAATTATGAAATCCGGCACACCTAGGGCTCGCGCGGCTTGAATATAATCTCGTTGGCGTAAGGATAAAAATTCCGCCCGAACCAGACGCGAGAGTTCAGTCCAACTGGTCAGCCCAATAATGACCATGATATTAAATAAATTCGGCCCCAGAAAAACAATCAACATTAGTATTAAAAACAGTGTGGGAATGCATAACACAACATCAACCGTACGCATGATCAGTTGATCCACCCAACCGCCAAAATATCCGGCAATTGCGCCCAACATGATTCCGATAAGCAAGGAAATACCAACAGCCACAAATCCGACGGACAAAGAAATCCGGCCCCCGTAAAGCATACGGGATAATACATCCCGGCCGTATTCATCTGTTCCCAACCAATGAGAAGCACTTGGTGGCTGCAAACGCAAACTTAAATCCTGCGCCTGCGGATCATAGGGCGAGAGCACCGGCGCGGTAAGGCTTAATAAGATCAGAACTATTACAATACCAGCCCCAATCATGGCCAATTTTCTCTTTTTAAATTTTCGCCAAAACGTGGTGTTCATATACTTGTGTCCCATGGTCGTAGGGGCGAACCTTGCCTGTGCCCGTATTTTGGGTATGTTCGCCCTTTATAATCGGGCGATCATAAAGATCGCCCCTACAGCATTTTACAATCGTATGCGCGGATCCACTGCCGCGTATAATATGTCCGCAATAATATTACCTATAAGTGTTAACATGGCGCCAATAACGGCAATTCCCATAATGGTCGGATAATCAAAATTCATAGCAGATTCATACGCCAAACGTCCCATACCCGGCCAGGAAAATATGGTCTCAAAAATAAAGCTTCCGCCAATCAATCCGGGTAAAGCCAATCCGATAATCGTGATGATTGGTAATAAAGCATTCCGCAAGGCATGCAGGTAATAAACGCTGTGGCGCGGCAGTCCCTTGGCTTTGGCTGTCCGGATGTAGTCCTGCCGAACGACCTCCAGCATATTGCTGCGGGTGTAACGTGAAATCGAGGCTAAACCTCCGAAAGCAGATATAAAGACCGGTAGTATGAGATGCGCACAATAATCCCAGAATTTGTCCACAGCTCCCAACATATCATGGTTCACAGATCTCATGCCGGATATTGGCAACCACCCTAAAATCACACCAAAAAACAACATACATAAAAGAGCCAGCCAAAAGGCGGGAATTGAATAGCCGACAAAGGTAAACACTGTAATAAAGCGGTCTTTTTTTGAATTGTGATGCATAGCAGAATAAACACCCAAAGGTATGGCCAAAATAAATATAGTAAACAAAGAGAGACCGCTCAAGAGCAGGGTTGCCGGCAAGCGGTCGGCAATCTTGGCTATTACAGGCCGCTGATCCAAAAAAGAGCGCCCAAAGTCAAAACGCATTAAACGGCCAACCCAGTCGGCATATTGGACCGGGATGGGTTTATCCAGTCCGTACATTTTTTTCATTTCAGCAATTGAATCAGGCGAGACATTGGGATTCATGTCCATATGCACAGAAGTGAAGCCGCCTGGGGTAAGATGGATAATCCCAAAAGTAATGATGGTGATTCCAATTAATATTGGTATGGATAACAGCAGACGCCGGTAAATGAATCTGAACATAGTGGTAAGAGTATAACCTATTTCAGTCTAAAAGAAAATCACGAATTCCTTCTGCCAAGGCAAGATACAGCGGCCCTTACGAGGGATCAATTAATATTTTACGATTTCATTTTCCAATACACCAATAGCCTCGCACTCAATACGCACAGTATCGCCAGGTTGGACCGGACCAATTCCAGGCGGGGTGCCGGTAAGAATTATGTCCCCAGGCAGGATTGTCATCACTTCTGAGACAAAGGCAATAATGCGTGGAATGGTAAAAATAAAATCCGAGACTTTGCCGTGCTGACACAATTCAGCATTCAAGTAGGTCTTGAACTCCAGCTCCTCAGGCTCAATCCCGGTCCGCACGCAAGGACCTACCGGGCAGAAGCCGTCAAATCCTTTGGCGCGTGTCCATTGCCCGTCCTTCTTTTGTAAATCGCGTGCTGTAATATCATTAGCCAGGGTATATCCCATAATATGTTCCAAAGCTTGGTCTTCCGGAATACATCTCCCCTTAGTGCCGATAACAATGGCTAATTCCCCTTCATAGTCAACCTGTTGGCTTGACACTGGATATTGAATCTTGTCACCAGGCCCGGCCAAGGCTGTCAGAGGTTTCAGAAAGAGTATCGGATTTTCCGGAACAGGCAGATTGAGTTCTTGCGCATGATTACGATAATTCAGTCCCACCGCGATAATCTTCGAGGGATTTACCGGCACCATCAGTTTAGCTTCATTTTTGGGTATCAGCGTATCATGGGGTCGAAGCTTCCCCGCCTCACCGCGGCCTAACAACGAATATCCGGTCTCCTCTTCCACTGCATACAAATACTCATTTTTATGTAAAATCCGCACAAATCGAATGGCGCAATTCCTCTTTCATACGGTTGGTACGGGCGGGGTCACCCCGCCCGTACAATTTTTATTTCGCGTATTTGTGATACCCTTCCGGTACATACCATTTAATAAAATTATAGGCAATGCCGGCCGCAGCCGGATGGATATTCTGAATACGGGCATGCACTGCAGGCAGACTGTCCGGCACATATAAAAATACATACGGTAACTCATAAGCTATAATTTCATGCACACGATAATAGATTTGTTGGCGTTTGTTACGATTAAAGGTTTGACGGCCCCGGACCAAGAGCCGGTCCACTTCAGTATTTTTATAACTTACAAAATTAAATTCATGTTCCCCGGTTTTGGATGAATGCCAGATTGAATAGAGATCCGGATCGCGTGCCAAAGACCAGCCCAACAAGACCGCGTCAAATTTCCGTTTGTTGACAAATTCCGAGAGAAAGGTACTCCAGGCGATAATGCGTATATTGACCTTGATGCCCACTTCTTTCAATTGGCTTTGGATAATGATCGCGGTCTGTTCACGGTTCCGGTTCCCTTGATTGGTCAAGAGTGTGAATTCGACCGGTTTTCCGTCTTTTAACAATTTCCCGTTCTTGGCATAGCGATATCCGGCAGCCACAAACATTTCCCGGGCCCGCAGTTGATCAAAAGCGCGCGCTTTCACTTCCGGGTTGTAAGCCCATGATCTGGGAGTATACGGCCCGGTGGCAACAGCGCCGAGGCCTTCCAGCACACTTTGCACCAAAGCTTCTTTGTTAATGGCAATATCTATGGCTTCTCTAAAGTGCTTATTCTGAAACATTTTCTTTTTCAGGTTAAAGCCCAAGTAGGTGTATTGGTTGGATGTATATTTGAATTTGTTGAATTTATAATTGAATTCTTGGGTATTCGCTTCTCCGTTGTATTGATGCGGGGTGAGTCCCATCATGTCCAAACCGCCATTTTGCAATTCCAAAAACTGGACCGACATGTCCGGAATGACACGGTACACCACACGATTCAAATAAGGACGCCCTTCAAAGTATTCCGGATTGGCCTGCAGAAGCACAGATTCCGCCCGCTTCCAGGAAACAAATTTGTACGGACCGCTGCCCACCGGACGAAAGTTGAAATCATCGGTCTTATTGATATCGCGTCCCTTTAATAAATGCTTCGGCAAAATCGGCATACCTCCCATTTTTTCCAAAACCGGAGCAAAAGGTTTTCTATACCAAACCTTAAAAGTATTATCATCGACCACTTTGGTTTTTACCACATCCGCATAATTACTGCGATAGGCAGTCTTGACTTTAGGATCCAAAAATGTGCGCAAGGTGAAATCCACATCATGGGCTGTCAAAAGACGGCCGTCATGCCATTTCACGCCTTTTTTTAGCGTGAAAGTAATGATTTTTCCATCTGCCGAAATTTTCCAGCTTTCCGCCACTTCCCCTTCCAGATTGAGATCTTTGTCATATCTCAGCAGGGAATTAAAGATCAAGCCCGTGACATCCGTGGAAGCGGTATCCGATGCTAAGACCGGATTTAAAATAGCAGGATCCGCAATAGTTCCTTGAACAATTACATCACCGTAGGCTGCCGGATAGTCGCGATTTTGATCCGGAATTTTATCCTTCATCGCTTTTTGCGCGCAGCCGCTTATTAAGATCATCAAACCTACCAGGATCACCGCCGTACTCTGAAACACTGACATTATAATTTGCCTCCCGTTTTTTTCGCTGATAATTTTTCTTTTAGATAGTCAACTATTTCTTCCGGCACAAATTCACTCACATCCCCGCCTAAAGACGCGACCTCTTTTACCAGTGAGGAACTGATATAGGTGTACTTTTCATCCGGCATCATAAATACAATATCAAACTCCGGATACAGCTTGCGATTCATTTGTGCCAATTGAAATTCGTACTCAAAGTCCGAGATCGCGCGCAAACCACGGAGCGCAATATTGGCTTGACGGGAACGCATGTATTCCACCAATAGCCCGGAAAAAAAATCTACTTCCACCCGGTCTGCCTGGGATAAATTCCGAGTGGCTTTTTTCATCATTTCCACCCGTTCTTCCAATGAGAAGTAGGCTTTTTTATGCGTATGCTCAGCGACCGCCACGATGATGCGGGAAAATTTCTCGCACGAACGGCGTATCAAATCCAGATGACCGCGTGTCACCGGATCAAAGGTGCCTGGATAAATTAAAAGCGTCTTCATTTCCCCTCCACAAATAATGATCCGTATTGTCAAAAGTTCTTGACCTAAATTCTTAAAAATACTTTTAATT
>JAGLMY010000233.1 GCA_023139775.1 bacterium | reverse complement strand
TATCATTTTATTTTTGACATTACCTAATGATCAGATACGGACAAAATTATAAAAGAATTCTTGAGTATCCACAATAGCAATTATACCAGGCCGGCACGATAATCTGCGCAGATAAAATCATTCCAATCCCACGCGTCGATCCACTCCTCGGGCCAGTGTGATCACTTCCACCTGGTAAGCGCCGGCAGCCAGTAAAGCACGCGCTCCCTCATTCACAGTGGCTCCAGTGGTATAGATGTCATCCACTAATAACCACCTCCCTTGAACACTGCTCTTTTTCTTGATCTGCATACTGTTTTTCATATTGGACAAACGCTGCTGTCTACGTAAGGTATGTTGCGGTAAGGTTTTCTTTTTGAAGCATAGCACCGGCACATAAGCCACTTTCAATCGTTTGGCCAAAGCTGCGGCCAATTGTTCAGATGCGGATATGCTATTGCTTCGTTTTGGAACAGGAGATACACCCTGCCAGTTGCCGGAAAGACAGCCGGCCTTAATGTATTTATAACACAGTGCGGCAAACTGAGCGTTCAATTCACCTGCCGGCGATAATTTGTAATACAACACGGCTTTTTTCCAGATCCCGGTATAGGACCGGACAGACCGGGCCTTGAAAAAATAACTGTTTAGGTCTTTACAGGCACGACAACGCTGCACAGGATAGGTTGTCAACCAGGAGAGCTTGGGCAGCCAATGACCACAAAATTGACAGTACGAGCCACTTTCCAGGCGCGGGCGGCACTTTGAACACAAAATACCCAAAGCATGTTTCCCGGCAGGACGCAAACAGACCGGACACTCCGCCCGGGAAACAAGACTCAGAGTATGCGCCGTAAAACTGTTCAGTAACGATGGCAGCAGCATAATTGGATACCCGTAGGGGCGCGATTAATCGCGCCCCTACAATGTTTTTTTAAAAAATAGCGGTCAGACCGGCTTTGATACGAATAGCGTAATAATCTTTATCGGCGGCAATTTTATTATAGAACCATTGATTGGTAATACTAATATCACCATCAACATTTTTCCACAGGGAATAGTTAATACTGGTGTCATTGGTATAAGTATCTGTTTTCTTCTCATTCCCGGATATATTTTTCTCCCTGGTTTTGGCAAATTCAAGATTAAATGAATTAGACAAACGCAAGGTCTGCTGCAAACGCAAAACCGCTCCATTAAAAGGCCAGAATCCCGGCAATTGAATCGGCGCGTCCATATTCAGGTTATAAGAAACAGTGATTCCTCCGGTAATGGTCTCTTCGCGGATTTCCACATCCAGATTTTCTCCGGACAAACGCTTCGTGTCCGTCAATCCCGCGGTTAAAGTACTGGAAATATCTTTAATAACCCTAAATGGCAAGGTCACAGAGCCGGTGTGCGTGGTATTGCGCGAAATTTCCGTATCATTTGAATTGAAGGCGCTGTTTTCCGAGTAACGATAATCCAGATTCAAACTCTGGATTTTAAACCAGGCAAACGCCGGCACCCGGCTCCAGACCAGTCCTGAACCGGCGGAGAGAGTTGCGGTCGTGCTAAAATTATTCCGCGAGGTCATTTTACGCGTCCAGCTATCCGAATACTGGGGCGTCAGATTGACATTCGGGATCAACCCAATCGAAGTACTTATGCTCCCGCTAATAGAACGTGAATTGATATATGCGGCATTAAATTTTTCATCCTTGTCCCTAAAGGTAGTAGGATTAATCACCCAAAGATCCTCAAATTCCAGACCACTAATTGCATCATCACCCAATTCATTTTTAAAGGTAGCTGAAGTGGTGTAATTCTGCGAAAGATTGAATTTCGGAAATCTATTCCAACCAATCAGATCACCTAAAGCGAAGCCGCTCTGAATGGAAAGCGAGCCGGGTACTGATAGCGTGTCATTGATATAATCCCGGCTATTGGTCATAGAATACGAAATAGTCGGCGAGAGTACCGGTACATTCAAAAAATTCAAATTAATTTTCGCAATTTTATTTAATTGGGACATGCGGTAGATTTCCGAAAAATAATGCTTATTGTCGGGATTGTGCGTGGTGTCCAAGGCCGCGTAGAAACGATACCACGAGAGATACCCGCGGTCACTGTTTTGCGTATACGTGAAACTCGGACTCAGACTGATGTATGGTATTGGTGAATAGGTTCCCTGATACGTATACGTCTCTTCCCGGGTATGCTTCCAATTGTCCAGCCAGCGATTCCCTCGCAAGGACTCAGTAGGTGCCAGTATGGCGGCAGCATCCTGATCATACCTGGTATGCATATCCGTATACGCAAATTTCCCAGTCAGGGTTGTAGTCCCCAGCTTAAAGCCAAAAATTTCACTGGGCAAGGAGTAGGAAACGCGAGGTGCAACCTGCAATGTCTCTTGCAAATGATTGATATTATTCCACTGGTTGAGATAGCTGGTCGCTTTGCGTGTACGTGCTGCGGTACCTGAAATATCCAATCCCGGCAATTGATTATATGCCATATCCCCGGAAAGTGTTTCGGTCACCACATCCGGCGTGGCAAAATTATTGGAATACGAGGGATCACTGCGATGTTCCGGTTCTGTAAAATTGGCAGTTCGGCTCCAGGAAGCATTGATGGGAAGCCAGTTGATTTTAGTAATATTCCCCTTCACACTACTTAAGGTAGTATGTTGCTTTCCGGATGGCGTCTCATCAATAGTATAAAAATTAGAATCCACATTGCGCAGATCCGTTCTTATGGTAAAGATATCCGACAAACGGGTATTGGAAGACACCCGGTAAGCCATACCCTCTTTGGTTTCGCCGCCGGATACACGCAGATTATTGATCCAGATGATCTCTCGGCCCTCGTCAGAGCTGTCCGAATCCACCCCGGGATTAATAATACCGATGGAGATCTCTTTAATCTTGCTTAAGCCGGAAAGAATATTTGCAGAGAAATAATTTGTTCGTTTGCCGTCACTACCATCCATTTCAGCAACAAAAGTGTGCCACGCGCCATGCAGAGCTTCATCTAATTCAAATTCATAGTGATAAAAATTATTGTTATCCAAAGCCAAACGAACAAACAACTTTTGCTTCGGATTGACCACTTTATATTTATACACTTCCAAGCGTAAGTAACGATACCCGGAATAATCGTATCCTAGGGAGGACGTGGTCAGGCTGCGTGTCACAAAAAAGGCCGGCATGGTATTGCCGGCCGATACCACAGAAGTGCTGTCCAACCCATTGTATTCTATTTTCAAAGAACGCTCATTTTGCAATTCCTCTTCTTCCTGATTATCATCATAAATATAGAAATGCGTATTCGGTACATACTTCGAATCTGTTTCCAGACTAATACTGGTAGCACTGAGTGTATTTCCCGAAGGCTCGATGGTCGCATTCCCATTTTGATCCAAACCTTTGGGCTGCCATTTATTGCCGGTTAACTGAATGGACTCAAATTGAATATAACCCGAAGTCGGAGTATTACCGGTGCTGGTAATCCACATCCGCATGTGTTTTACATAACTCAAAAAGGAAGCATCCTGGGTATTGATGGTTGGTTGGGTAATGGTATTCCATTTCCGGCCGGCAAATTTTGCCAATGGCAGCTGAATGGCATTCCAGCTATTTGGTTTCAAATTCACGGTGTATTGATAATAACTGTAGTATTCGCCCAGCAGATCATCCCCGTCCAGATCCTCGCTATTCAAGCGATTGTTGCCATCACCCCAATATCCGGCCGGCGCTCCTTCGGGATATGCTCCACGCGGTCCATTGGGATCGGTCTTGATTGTGGGCGGAACCAGATTCTTATTATCAAAAGTATTCTGAATACCAACATCATCACCCGGACCTAAAGTCCGGCGATCTCCTTCAAAATTCAGTTCTCCATTACCGTTGGAATCTTCCCGGACAATACCCAGATCAAGATTCAAAACAATTGAGTCAGCTTCCGGGGGACAATAAACATACATCTCAATATTTTTATAATCATGCAGATTTGTGCCGTTGGTGGAGATTGGATATACAAAACCATCCCAGGTTTCTGAAGTCATGTTGTAATAATTCCAACGCAATTGATGGGTTTTATCATTGTCATCCACCGCCGCATGCCCTTTTTCAAAAGCATCGGTCTGATAAATATATCTGCGGTCGTTTACATCCGTGAATGTGTTTGGATTGCTGGAGGGAAACCAGGAATTGTTATCCGGCGGCAAGGATAATATATTGTCAGAACCTTCCATACTGTCCACCATGGCCACCCCGTCTTCTCCGTCTTTGCGATAGGTGTTGGTCTGATAACTGCTGTACGCGGTCTCGGCGGTCACATCCAGGGTCAGTGGCACTTTAAACGTACCGAGCCACGGCAAAGTCCACTCACCAAAATCATCAGGATTAAGAGCAAACTTAACATCTCCGTCCAGCAACGAGAGTGAGGTGGGTGTGGAACGAATATCCGGAATATCCAAGGGTGATTGGCTGGCATTATAGATGAACGTAGAACCCAAGGATATTTTCTTGTTGAAAAGATCATACTCCGCCCGGGCACCAAAAAGATTGGACTGGAATTTTCCGCCAAAGGGCAAATACTCATAGGTGACTGTAATTTCCGTACTGGAAGCAATACTCTCCGGATTATTAAAAGTAATAAAACCAATATCATAGTCAATATAATAATCCGTATTGCGTTGAAGTTTGGTTCCGTCTTTTTTAATCACTTCAGAATTCTTAATAACATTCCAATGCGAGAGTTGGAAGGTCGTGATTAAATTTTTAAATTTCACATGAATATTATAACGGTGCGCATTGGTACTATCCGCGCCAATCGTCAGACTGGGATTGCCTAAGGTGTTGTACGCATCATTTCTACTATCCGCATACGTATCTGACAAAAATTGAGGTGATTCACTGGCATTTCGTTCCTGAAACGGATAATTATGAGTAAACTGGATAATACCAAAGGTGGGATCAATACGATAATACTGTTCAGCATTCTGGGTATCGATTGGTTGCGGCAGTTGCGGCGAATATTCCTGTCCATTTTCATAGAATATCTTAATCACAAAATCAGGATCACTCTGCGGATCCATAATGTTTTGATAACCGAGCGAATACCGGTTCATGAGCATCATACTAAAATCCTTGGCATTGTTGGTACTGTTGTAGGATTGAATTAAATGCGCTGTATCAACAATCCGCCCATCGCCCGGAACATATAAATTAGCCGGCGAAAAATCAACTTCAGTTCCATTATATCCCACCGAATGAACAATGCCATTGACGGCAAAATTTGCATCATAATATTGATACGCTACCATAATGGTCCAGGTCTGCTGAACAGTGCTAATAAAGGAAATAATACCACGATCATAGTCAATGGTGTATTGTACACCTGATGAAAACAAATTAAATTTCAGTTCATTGCCATACGCGGTTCCGGTCACAGTAACTGTGTCTGAAGTAAGAGCGCCATTGGTTACATAGATTTTCTCGGAACCAGGTACAATCCCATGCCTGCTCTGGCCGGCATCGTATCCTGGTAATTCCGGATGATTGACCTGGTTCGGCCGGTCTTTGGTCAAATAATAATACTTAAATGCTGTAAAACTAATATCCTTTTTTTCCAAGACACGCGGTGAGGTATTGCCTTTAAATTCTTCGGTGACAGTAATACCCTTGGTTTGCGCGCCAATAGCGGTTAAACGAAACTCAGCAAAAGCGACCTTGAGCTTAGCGCCAAATAAATTTTTATTGTACCCGGCAAATTCGGTTCTGGGCAGATCCAGTAATATATCACCAAAAGCTGCTTCCTGAATCACTTCATCCGGATCACCGGCATAGATAATGGATATCTTTCTCTGCTCTTCTTGCGTATCATCATAATCAACATCAACTGTGATCTTTTTACCCACTTTCCCTTCTAAACGAACCTGTAATTCTTGTTCCAAATTAAACCCATTTGTTAAACCTGAAGTAATCGAAGGATATCTTTCTTTAGGACCTATTTCATTTCCAACCTTATCTTTTGTTATATTTAATGGCAAAACTTCAGTATAAGAAATATCAATTTTTTTACGTCCGGAAATGGTCAGTGAAGATTCCGGAGGTAAGCCGGGAATGGAAGTGGAAAGCAGACCGGTACTGGGTATGGCTAAGGGCTTTTTCGGACCAGACCGAGCAATGGCAGAGGGTTCGCCTTCCCAACCCTGCTCATCCACCGGTCGCACAAAGTAAGTATAAAAACGACCTAACAAAGGTTTGCCAATACTGTTCTGGGCTGAGTCAATGTACATATTCCCAGTACAAATTCCCTTGTTGATCTTTTGGGGTTCGTCCTCAACGTCGGATTGACGATAGATATTGTACCCTTGCAAAGCATAGGTCCCGGCCTGGGAGGACGTCCACTTTAATTCAATCATATCATCGGTTTTGCCAGTTGCTGTCAGGTTCTGCGCAATAGTGGCAGCCAAGAAAGGAATAACCCCGATTTGTTCAGTAGGCGTGGAAAGCATACCCTCATTGTCTTGAGCATATACTGTGTAGTAATACGTTTTCTCGATTTCCAGCGGCATTGCTGCCAGGCCTTCGTCAATATATTCATTTTTACTTAAAAGTTTTTTATTCAGCAATTGACCTTGATCACCCTTTTCATTTGAGCGAAAAAGCAAATATCCAGCCAGCCCGGCCTCGCCCCCGGAAAAGGAGGGCTTCCACATCAATTCAACTTTCTCATCGCCGGATTTGCCTTCCAATTGCAGGGGCGGTGACAATTCGGAAATATTGGCAACCTGGAGCAGCTCAGAGAATTCCGATTTGTTGTTTTGCGTATCCACTGCCATGACCGCATAGTAATAGGTCTTGCCTGATTCGGGCGGTTGTATCGAAAGTCCGGCAGAATCTAAAAAATACTCGTTTAAAACAGGTTCAATATTCTGGGACTCCGGCCAGGATTCATTGTCTCCAGGTTTGCGAAAAGGTGTTTCTGAACGAAAAACATGATAAGCTACCTGCGCGCCAGTCACTAATCTCATCACCGGTTCCCAGGCAAGTAATATTTTTTCTCCTCCGGGTTTGGCTGCCAAACCTTTGGGTGCGACTAAAGGTACAGGTGTTGTGACTACAGTAGCGCCGGCTCTGGCAGTGGTGGTACTGCCTATAACGGGTTGAGATACTGCCGTATTGGTTGTGCTAAAACCCGCCGGTTTAGAGGTAGTGGTTACTGCAACCGAAGTCGCAGCAGGAGTAGACACCGCCTGCGCAACAGAAGTATTTACCCTGGCGCCGGCAGCATCAGTGGCAGCGGCAAAGGCTTTTTCGGAAAACCCGAATACTGCTACTGACAAAACCCAGGCCAAGCCCACTACCAAATACATAGATAAAAATCTATAGGAAAACAAACAGAAACCCCCAAGTGTTGTAACCTATCAGTCATGGTACTAACATGACTGATAGGTTACAAAGCATTTGAACCTTAAACTATAGATAATAATATTCAAATGCGGTCAACTTTCTACTTTCTATTCTCAACGTTTAGTTGCTCACAATGTGATTTTAGTACCACAAGTGATAGGTTACTGAGTATTGCCTGCTTGGCAAACACAGATTCATCACCCTTTGGACATGGAATATCCATATTATTACAAGAGAAGGTAAATCCCGCAAGATTATATTTGTCATATATATGTAATTGTCGCACAAGTTTTTAAACACTAATTTTACACACCCCATGCTCTCCTTGCTTGACAGTTCAGACTTTGCCTTCTAGAATGTCGTAATATGTCAGTGAACTGTGGTTAAACAAAGGTTGTCATTCCCGCATGGTTTTAGCGGGAATCTGGTTTTTTAAAACCATATCCCCGATACAAGCATTCGGGGATGA
>JAGLMY010000232.1 GCA_023139775.1 bacterium | reverse complement strand
TAGGGGCGCACTGAGTGCGCCCGAAAACTGTAGAGTACGCCCGAAAACAGAGGAAACAATTTTGGATACCTATAAAAAATTATTTTTAATTACATTAAGCGCAATAACCCTTTTTCGCCTTTTTTTTATCACTCAATTTAATCTTGCTCCTGACGAAGCCTACTATTGGACCTGGTCTCGTCACTTGGATTGGTCCTACTTTGACCAGGGTCCCATGCTGGCCTTAATTATCGGTTTCTTCACTGCTATTTTCGGCTCTACTTCTGAATGGAGTGTGCGTTTGGGCTCTGTTATACTCTCGGTAATAAGTTCCTGGATCTTTTTCAAGCTCGTGACCAATTGCTTCCGCTCCTCCCGGGCTGCCTGGTATGCCTTTTTAGCATTTCAGTCAATCATGCTCATGTCCGTGGGAGCGGTTTTGATGATGCATGATTCCATCATGATGTGTTTTTGGATATTATGCCTCTATTTTTTCCAGCGTGCTCTGATGGCATCCTGGACCCCGGGTTGGCTCTTCGGTTCATTCGCCTTAGGGCTTGGCGCGTTGTCTAAATATACCATGGCACTCTTTGTTCCATGTTTATTGCTCTTTTTAATTTTATCCCCAAAACACAGAATATGGTGGAAACGACCGCACCTCTATCTGGCCGGCGCCTTGACCCTGCTCTTGATCTCTCCCATCCTCATTTGGAACATCCAACATGACTGGGCTTCTTTTGGACATGTTGGAGATCTTGGCGGCGCAAAAAAAATCTGGTCTTTTTCCTGGAAACCCATCCTGAACTTCCTCGGTGGACAATTGGGTGTAATCAGTCCTGTGCTGGCCGCATTTTGTTTTTACGCGCCTATTGTTGGATGGAAAAAATGGAAGCAACAAGTTCCCAGTTCCGGCTCTTATCTATACCTCGCCTGCTTTACTGCCCCCATTTTGGGCTTTTTCTTTCTATTGTCTTGGCGCACAGAAGTATATGCCAATTGGCCGGCGCCGGCTTATCCGGCAGCCATCGCTCTGTTGGCAGGTTGGTTAATAGCCTTATTTTCTTCGCAACATGCCAAAATAGCGCGATTACTGGCGATCATTGGTATTGGCCTGGCCGGCAGCGTAACGTTCTTGGTACATTTGGAAGCTGCGTATAATATTCTCCCTTTCAAAGGCCGCGCCGCGCAATCTGCTGACCGGATTCGCGGCTGGACCCAGGTCGGTAAAATCACCGGTCATCATTTGGAAAAACTCAAATCCAAGAGTGAGACTCCTGTTTTCTTAGCTGCGCGCCGGTATCAATTGGCAGGTATTCTTTCTTTTTATACTCCCGGTCAACCGCAAGTACAATTGCTGCCACGCTTGGAACCTGCCAACAATCAGTACCGGTTTTGGGATCAATCCGCTCAACTGACAGGATATAATGCAGTATATATATGTGAATACTATTGGGAAATGGAACACATCAAGAAAAAATTCGAACACATTGAAACCGCGCAGGTGTATCCAGTGATGAAAAAAACTGGAAAAATTAGAGAAATTTACATATTCTATGCGTATAATTTCAATCCCATGATTCCCCACAACATCCCTGCCGGACCCCAGGCCGGAAACTCAGGAGCAGCATTACCATGAAAACCCTGCATCGTTACATTTCACGCGAATTACTCTTCCCTTTTGTTATGGGAATCACTATTTTCACCTTTATCCTCATTATGGATAAAATATTTACACTCTCCGATTTGATTGTTAAATACGGTGTCTCGATATTCACAGTAGTAAAACTGCTCATTTTTATTCTTCCCTCCACCTTTGCGATTACCATACCCATGGCGTGTCTGGTTGCTGTGATTGTGGTTTTCTCACGTTTGAAAACCGATAATGAAATTACTGCTATGAAAGCATCCGGCATTTCACCGGTTCCCCTATTGGGCACCTTGCTGGTTTTGGGCACCCTACTCACCCTGGCCATGATCTTTTTCAACAACACCATTCTTCCCAATTCCAATTATGCCTATCGGGCGCTTTACTACGATATTGTAAAACAGCGTGCTGCCATCGTAGTACGTGAGCATGTTTTTGTGGAAGATTTTGATGGTTATGTTTTCCGAGTGGGTGACAAAAATTCCCTCACCGGAGAATTAAAAGACATAGTGGTTTTTGTGCGTGGTCAGAAGCCGGAAGAGCCGGTCAGGACCATTTTTGCCAAGCGTGGGCAGTTGATCAGCGATAATGAAAATCGCCGAGTAATGCTCCAATTGGAGAATGGTTATATGCAGGTTGTCCGAAAAGAAAACCCCGCCCTTTTTACCCACATTGATTTCAAAACCACTTTCCTGGACTTGGACATCAATCGCGAGCTTGCCAACAAAAACCGTAAGGTCAACCGCGGTGCCCGGGAAATGTCCATGAAGCAAATAAAAAATCAGATCGCGAAGTGGTCTGCCGAAGGAAAAGACATCAATTTACTACGTGTAGAATACCACAAAAAGACTTCTATACCTTTTGCCTGTCTGGCCTTTGTTCTGATTGGCGCTCCGGCCGGCATTCTGGCTCCGCGCTCCGGCCGTTACTTTTCTTACTTCATCGCTGTGATGCTGATTTTTCTGTATTATATTTTCATCTCGCTGGGAGAAACATTCGGGTCCGATGGTCGTTTGAATCCCTTTCTCTCGATGTGGTTGCCCAATCTGCTACTCACCTTGGCCGGCATTTATGGCTTGGCTTGGGTAGTAAAAGAACACCCGCCCTTTTTTAGCCGCAAATTGAAGCAAAGCCAGAGGAAAGCATGAAAATTTTATCCAAGTATATTTTAATCGAATTTCTGAAAGCCTTGACCTTTACAGTCATGGTCTTTGTTGGATTGTATATCATTGCCAGATTGGTGGATGATATGCGGACATTTGTACGTCATCAGCCGGAAATCTCTATGATTGTTCTATATTATGCGTACCAACTCCCCTACTTTTTTGTACAAGTCCTGCCCTTGGCGGTCTTACTCTCCAGCCTTTTCTCCCTCGGACAACTGGGGCGGCACAACGAACTGATTGCCATGCGTTCCTGCGGCATTAGTTTTTACCGCATAGCACTCCCAATTCTGAGCGCTACCTTCATTTTGGTCCTGTTAGTGCTAATGTTCAATGAGATTGTGATACCCCACACCAATCCTCGTGCTCATCATATAAAACATGTTAATATCGAAAAAAAATCCGACGAAGCATTTCGCTTTCGGCGTGATTGGATCACCCGTAATCTTTCCGGCAATCGTATTTTACAATCCCGACACTTGGATGCTTTACGTGGCCGGATGCAAGATATTATTTTACTCAATCTCGGACCCAACGGGTTGGTGGAAAAGCGCTTGGATGCACCGCAAGCCGAATGGAAAAACGGCAAATGGATTTTCCGTGACGGTACTATCCGTCTTTTTGACCACAACGGCAAAATCACAAAATTTACCGGTTTTAAATATCATGCCGTGCCATTTAAAGAAGTGCCGCGTGATTTTATTCGTCAGAAAAAGGATGAGGATCAGATACTGGCCACTCCCATCAAAGAACTCCGCCAACAGATCAAATTACTCAAAGAAATGGGCAGTGATCCGCGCACCGAAGCGGTCAACCTGCATTTGAAAATTGCCTTCCCTTTCGCCAACTTAATCCTGGCACTCCTGGGGGTTACTATTCCCTTTATTTTCCCGACCGGACACCGCGCTATTGTCGGGACAGCCATCGGGTTTGTCATCACGATTGTTACCGGATTTTTCTACATTGGATTTATTGCGGTTGGCACCTCTTTTGGAAAAAACGGAACACTCCCACCGATCGCCTCGGTCTGGATTGCCAATTGTATTTTCGGCACAATTGGCATATATATGATTTTTAAAGC
>JAGLMY010000231.1 GCA_023139775.1 bacterium | reverse complement strand
CATGCCTGTTCCCTACAATTATTGCTTGACCCGTCAAAATAATCTGCCAGGAAAATTTCAATTCCAGGTCCAAACCTAAAATAGAGACGCGATTAATCGCGTCTCTACAAGATCTAAAAACAAGATCCAAAAACCATTAATATTACTTGCTATTCCGGCAAAAACTGCATTAAAATAATAGTTTGCAGCTTTCTCAAAGGGGTGTGACTATGAAAAAATTTACCTTGTTTTCACTGTTGTTTGCTTTAGTAATTACACTTGCTGCTTGTGCTCCCAAGAAAACCGACAAATTTGATCGGGATGGAGTCCGACCGGTAAGTCTGGGGCAGGCGCAGGTGGTAACCGGTTTGCCCGGCAGATATGTGAATTTCAGATCACCGCTAAAATTTATTTTTGCCAAAGAAATGGTAAGTCCCAGTGTAGTGGGTCAAGCTGACGGCAGAAAAATATTATCCTTTAAACCAGCCCTGGCAGGTAAAGCGGTCTGGCTTTCCCGGACGGATTTGGAGTTTCAGCCTGATGAACCTATGAAGAAGTTCCAGTCTTATACTTGTAAACTTCACCTGGATGTCCTGCAGGATGATCCTACGGCCATTCCCATTGAATTCATGTTCGAATCCATTGGTAATGAAGTCGTAAAATTTGAGGGTGAATTCAAACTGGCGGATAAAGAGACTAAACAGTTTAGTTATGAAGGGGAAATCCAGTTCAGCCATGAAGTGGAAAAAACCACTTTAGAGCAGGCTTTGCAAATGAAATCCAGGGCTGCGCGGGTGGTATTGCAAATCGAAGGCCCGGCCCGAGGCAAACAATTTGTTTTTAAAAGTCCCGGTTTGGAACAAGGCCGCAAAACCAAACTATATACACTTATTCTGAAAAGCGATTTAGTAAATACGGCCGCGAATATTAAAAAAGAAGCGGCTTTGGAAGCCGGCAAACGGTTCTACGTTAAAAAGATCGAGATTATAAAAAGTGATGATCAGACCGGTTTTGTGGCTCATTTTTCCGATGTTTTGTCCCAAACACAAAGCCCGGATGGATTTGTGAAAATCTCACCAGCGGTAAAAGTACAGCTTAAATCAGCCGCTCAAAAGCTGTATATCCTTGGGGATTTTGCCTTTAATCAGGAATATCGTGTGGAAATTCTGAAAGGTATTAAAAACCGCTGGGAAGAAGCGTTGCAACGTCCTTATCAGGCAAACATGTCGTTTAAAGATATCAAACCATTCCTGCGTTTTACCGGTCCGGGCGTGTTTTTGCCTACTACCAATGATGATAAGGTTACTTTTGAGACCATGAATGTAAAAGAAGTCCGGCTGCAAGTGCAAAAAGTATTTGCTGACAATATCGGCCAATTTCTCCAGACCGAGCGTCTGCACAACCGGTTTTCTTCAGATCCGTATTATCCCAATCATTATGAATTCCGGCGTGTCGGTGTTTCTGTTAAAGAAGAAACACTGTATATAGGCGAACAAAAGAATACGCTGTTGGTGCATGCTCTGGATCTAAAAAAGATCCTGTCACAGGAGGCCCAAGGCCTCTTTATTGTGAAAATCTGGTACAACAAAGATGATATGCTTTACGCCAACGACGATGAGGAAGAATCCGCAGACAACTCTTATTGGTCTGATGATTATCATACCAATCCCTATAATGACGGTTACCGGGAAAAATACGGTACAGCTAGCATTCAGATTATTGTCAGTGACATCGGTTTGACTGTGAAAAAAGGGCATGAAAGCTACCATGTGATTGCCAATCACTTGAAAAACACCAAACCCCTATTCGGCGTGAAAGTCAGGCTGATGAGTTATCAGAATCAAATCGTGGCCCAAGGTACTACCAACGCCAAGGGTGTGGCTGCCTTTAGCAATGTTACAGAAGATGTTTTTTACGCTGAAGGCGAGCTGGGCGGTCAGCGTTCTGTGGTCAAACTTTCGGAAATGGCCTGGAATTTAACGGGGTTCGAAATCTCCGGAGCACAGGGCGATTCAGGCAAGAACCGGGCATTTATCTATACAGATCGCGGCGTTTACCGGCCCGGTGATCCGATTCATCTTACTGTGCTCGTGCGCAATCAAGAAGGAACTTTCCCCAAAAATCATCCGGTAACCTTGAAATTCTTTAATCCTAAAGATCAACTGGTTACGGAAAACACGGTGCGGGATGCGGAAGACGGTTTTTATTATTTTCCCTTAAAAACGGAAATGGAGGATATGACCGGAAATTGGCGGGTGGAAATTGAAGCAGGCGGCACCACGATTCTGGAAAAAATTAAAATTGAGACTGTGGTGCCGAACCGATTAAAAGTTAATATTGAGCCCTCGAAAAAGTCACTTAGTCCTGCAGATGGTGGGCTGATACTTGAGCTATCTTCTATTTATTTATTTGGCGCTCCGGCCGCAGATTTAAAGGCCAAAATTAACGGAGTATTGGAAAATGACATCAAGTCTTTTGAAAAATTCCCGGATTTTATTTTCACGCACGAGGGGATTCCTTACCGGCCGTATCGGTCGGATATTTTTTCCGGCAGATTGAATGCCCAAGGAAAGCGTCAGGCCATCTGGCAATTGCCGGCTTTTGGCGAAACCCCTTCAGGTTTGAAAGCCATAATTCGCGCCAAAGTATTTGAAAAAGGGGGCCGCTTTACTCAAAAACGCATTACCGTCCCAGTCAATCCCTATACTCACTATGTGGGCACTAAAAAAATGGAATTGGATTATGGCTATTTCCGGATTCCCAATGATTATATCGCAAAAGTTGTTTTGGTGACGCCTGAAGGCAAAGCAGTTGCCGGCCAGACTTTGAAATACCGTGTCTATAAAAATGAGCGGTTTTGGTGGTGGGAGTACCGGAACGAAAGAAACCGCCGCTTGAAGTTCAAAACTCACGGTTCCACTGATTTGGTCAAAGAGGGAACTGCGGTTACCAGCAGCCGTCCTATGAAACTGAAAATTCCTTTGGAAGAGCGCGGCGAGTATTTGCTGGAAATTCAGCATGGAGCCGACGGGCATACTACAGGTTACTTTTTCCAGGCTTCGCGTTGGGGTTCCGGCGCGCAAGCCAAAGAAGATGCCGGCAATGTGATCATAAAAACCGACCGTCAGAAATATTTTCCGGGAGACAAAGCGCGGGTGCGTTTTCCGGTTCCCGGCGCCGGCCGCGTTTTGTTTTCCTTGGAACGCGGGAACGAAGTTCTGGAAACCTGGTGGGAAGAAATCGGCAAAGATCAAACCGAATGCATCCAGGATATTCCGATTACCGAAAAAATGATGCCCACCACCTATGTCAGTGTTTCTATATTACAGCCGCATGCTCAGACAAAAAATGATTTGCCCCTGAGGCTCTATGGCGTGAAACCGTTAAACGTGGAGGACCCGTCGACCCGCAAATATATACGATTAAAAGCAGCGGATGAGATTAAACCCGGGAAGAAATTTTCCCTGGAATTGCAAAGTGTTGATAATTCCACTTATCAAGCGACCATTGCCGTGGTGGATGAGGGTTTGTTGGACTTGACCGGGTTTCAGACACCCAATCCCTGGAAATTTTTCTTCAGAAAAATGCGTTTGGGTATAATGACTTATGACTTGTATGCCTACGTGATCGGCGCCAATAAAGGCGATATTGCCAAATTGTTTTCCATCGGCGGCGGCGAGTCCGAGCTCATGGAACGCCGTCAAAAGAGTTTGCTGCAGGCCAAGCGTTTCAAGCCTGTAGCCATGTTTAAAGGGCCGCTTGAGTCTGATAAACATGGTAAAATCATAGCGGATTTTACCATGCCCAATTATATCGGGGCTGTGCGGGTTATGGCCGTGGCTGCGGAAAAACAGGCGTACGGACATGCGGATAAGACTGTTTTAGTGCGCCAGGCCTTGATGATACAACCGACCCTGCCGCGTGTTTTAGGGCCAAAAGAAAGCTTTACTTTACCGGTAAATGTTATTGCCATGAAAGATGGTGTGGGCAAAGTCAGCTTGCAATTAACAACCGAAGGACCGCTGGATATTGAGGGTCGGAATTCAAAAACCATTAATGTGCCGAAAGCCAAAGACCAAATGGTCTATTTCAAGATTAAAACCCGGCGGGCTGTGGGGCAGGCCAAGATTCATCTTTTAGCCACAGCCAAAAAAATTAAAACAGAGTCCACCACCAGTATTGCTGTTAGGCCGTCTGCGCCAAGAATTTCCAAATCAGAAACTCAAGTTCTCAAAAAAGGTGAACGTGTCAGCCTGCAGATTCCCAATGACGGTATTCTCAATTCCAACCGGGCCAGTATCAGTATCAAGCGTTTGCCAAAACTGGGCCTGGAAAAACGACTGGGATGGCTGATCCGTTATCCCTACGGTTGTATTGAACAAACTACGTCTGCTGTTTTTCCTCAGCTCTATTTAAAGTCATTTTTAGCCTCTGATGAGAAAAAAGCGAAAAAAATTGATAAAAACATTCAGGCCGGAATTCAAAGCTTGAAAAAATTTGTTCTGCCCAATGGAGGTTTTTCCTATTGGCCGGGAGGCCATAGTTCAACCGGCTGGGGAACAAATTATGCCGGTCATTTCCTCTTGGAAGCCAAGCAAAAAGGCTACAATGTTCCGGATTCCATGCTGAAAAAATGGAAAAAATATCAGCATTCGCAGGCACTTAAAACAGCAGGCAATGTCAAAGAACGCGTATATCGGGTCTATCTTTTGGCTATGGCCGGCGCTCCTGCTCTGGGCCCAATGAATTTATTGAAAGAAAATAACTTGCAGGACATGGATAGTACGGAAAAATGGCTTTTGGCTGCTGCCTATCATTTGACCGGTTCATCCAAAGTAGCGCGGGAAATCAGTGCCAAAGCAGGTTATGAAGTCAAAGACTACCAAGAAACCGGAGGCACCTTTGGTTCCGGAGTGCGCGACCAGGCGATTATTTTGGAAACCCTGGTCTTGTTAAAGAAGCGGGATAAAGCGTACGAGATGTTTGAAAGCCTGGGTGAATCTCTTTCCGGCACAAGCTGGTATTCAACTCAAACCGTAGCTTATGGTTTGTTGGCTATGGGGAAATACTTACAGACAATTGAAGCGGACTATGGCAATAAAAAACCGCGCTTGCTTGGATATATTACTTTGCCCGGAGGCCAACGCTTAAAATTTGATACTAAGGAACTCACCTTTCGTCATACAATTGAGCAGGGTTTTGGACAAACAGTAGAAGTTTTTCTGGACCAAGGCGCAACGCAGGATATGGCCTATGTCACTTTAAACTGGGATGGCGTGCCTTTAATGACCGATGAAGAGGAATCCGTGGCAGATCGCATGTCTTTGAAAGTATCCTGGTTTGATGAAGACGGTAGTTTATTGGATGAATCCAAGGTAAAACAGGGTTCGAGTTTTTATGGGCGCATTACTGTGCGGCGTGCCGCCCAATGGCGGGGTTCTGATCTGGAAAATGTGGCCCTGGTGCAGATCGTACCTTCTGGTTGGGAAATAGAAAATATGCGTCTTTCCGGAGAAAAGTTGCCGGATTGGCTGCCCCAGAAGAATCTAACCAGGGAAGATTACTTAGATATTCGTGATGACCGCATTATGTGGTTTTTCAATATGCAGCGGACCCGTAATGAATATAAGTTCGTGGTAAAGGTAAATGCCGTCACAGCCGGGAAATTCATTCTGCCCTCCACACAAGTGGAAGCTATGTATGACAATAATTATAAAGCCACAACCCCTGGAAAACGGGTGGAAGTATTGCCGTCATTTAATGAATGATAATTGTAGGGGCGACCAGTTCGTCTTCGCTAAAGCTTTGCCGAGACAAGCCGGTCGCCCCTACAGAATAGGAATTGCATTTTTTATACAAACCATATCAATGTTAAAAAAATACGGTCGTGCAATTTCAATATATTGGCGGCGCATACCCAGCGGCCTGCGCATTCTTTCATGTCTGTTAGCGCTATTTCTGTTTTTGTATGCCCTGATTCCTTTGCCGCGTCCTGTGTTTCCAAGGGACTACAGCCGGGTGATATTGGATGAAAATAAAAATATTCTCCGGGTTTTTCTTAATCAACAGGAGCACTGGATCCTTCCGCCGGAAAAACAAAAAGCGATTCCTGAAAAATTAAAACACGCCGTATTGCACTATGAAGACCGAAGCTTTTATCGGCATCGTGGTGTCAGCGCCAAGGCCGTTCTTCGCGCCCTGGTTTTGAATTTACGTTATAAAAAAGTGATGAGTGGCGCCTCTACGATTACCATGCAAGTCGCCCGCTTAAGTAAACCTAAAGCCCGGACCTATGCCAATAAATTATTGGAAATGCTGCAAGCCGTTAAAATGGAAATACGCTACAGTAAAGAAGAAATTCTATGCATGTATTTGGATCATGCGCCGTATGGCGGAAATATCAAAGGCTATCAGGCAGCGGCTTGGAAATATTTTGGAAAAAGGGCGGCTGAATTAACCTGGGCGCAGGCCGCGACTCTGGCAGTGCTGCCTAATTTACCTTCATTAATTACACCTGTAGTCAATCGAAATAAATTGATTACCAAGCGCAATGATTTACTGAAGACCCTGGTAAAACAAGGATATTTGGATAATTCCAGCTATGAACTTGCGATTACAGAACCAGCTCCGGATAAAGTTTTGCCTTTTCCGCTCTTGGCACCCCATGCCACACGCCGGCTGAGTCAGTCTTGCTTGGGTCAATTTACCTTGCAGACCACGCTGAATAAAGACGTTCAGACAACCTGCAAAGAAATTTTACAGAGACATTTATATTTTCTGCGGGCCTATGGTATTAAAAACGTCTGTCTCTTGGTGGCCGAGACCAAAAGCGGCGCTATCCGGGCATATGTTGGATCGCAGGATTACCATGATAATGAGCATGAAGGGAAAGTGGATGGTGTGCAATCACCACGCTCTTCCGGATCCATTTTAAAACCGTTTTTATATGCCGCGGCTATGGATGAAGGCCTGATATTACCGGATATGAAAATGAAGGATATACCAACACACTTTAAAGGCTTTTCACCGCAAAATTACACAAAAACCTTCCAAGGCCTGGTTTTTGCCCGTGAGGCCTTGATACAGTCTTTAAACGTACCGGCAGTGCGCTTACTAAATACATACGGCGTGTACTCGTTTTATCTTTTATTAAAAGCAGCCGGGGTGACAACCCTTTTTCGCACGGCAGATGAATATGGCCTTTCCTTGATACTGGGTGGTTCGGAAGTGACCCTATGGGAAATGGTGGCGCTCTACCGGGGTTTAGGACAAGGCGGAATATTTCAACCTTTGACTATTTTAACGGACAAGAGTGCCGCTAAAAATGCGGGCCAGAGGTTGCTGCATCCCGCTTCTTGTTTTTTGGTGTTGAATATGCTGCGCGACGTGAAACGGCCGGGCGCGGAATATTATTGGGAACAGTTTAATAATCAAAGACCAATTGCCTGGAAAACCGGCACCAGTTACGGCAGCCGGGATGCCTGGGCCATTGGCACTAATCCCAAATGGACGATTGGTGTTTGGGTGGGAAACTTTACCGGCGAAGGAAATTCCAATTTAAGCGGTGCCCGTTTTGCAGGACCATTATTGTTTGATTGTTTTAATGCTTTGCCTCAGGAATCAAGCGAGGCTTGGTTTGCCAAACCGTTTGCTCAATTTACACCGGTTGAAATTTGTCAGGATACCGGCTTTATTGCCACAGAGCTTTGCCCGAACACCAAAATCATGGGTATTCCCAAACATAATCGGCCTTTCCGGCGCTGCCCTTATCACCGGATTTATCATTTTGACAAGGAGGAAAAACATACGGTCTGCGCTTTGTGCTGGGAAACCGGATATCATAAAGTAGTGCGCTTAGTCTATCCACCGCACATCATGCATATTATGCGCAAGCACGGTCATCGTGTCAGTAAAATACCCGCGCATAATCCCAGATGTTCCTCCGTGAATAAGGAACGCGCGATGGATATTGTTTATCCCCTGGAAAAAGCCAAAATATGGATTCCGCGGGGCATTGACGGTAAATTCCAGAAATTAATTGTTCAAGTAACGCATCGTGACCGCCGCTGCCGGGTGTTTTGGTATATGGATGACAAGTATCTGGGTGAAACGCGTGATAAGCACGACAAGGCCATTGCCGTGAGTGCCGGTTGGCATACCATCAAAGTCATTGATGAAAATGGAGAAAAAATTGAGCGCGGATTTCAAACCGCTGTCAAGGGCAAAGTGGTCAAACTGGGTATCATGTCAGTGAAGCAGGAAAAACCTAATACAGATAAACCGGAACCAAAATTAGCCGCCGATGAACGCAGATAGACGTAGATATTTATGGCTTAAGAGATAAAAAAAAATTAATCTGTATTTATCGGCGTTCATCGGCGGCTAATTTTCTTTCCATTTGTTCACTGACATATATTACCTCTGTACTGATTATTCGCTACCAGCCACTTAATTTCTGATGTATCCTGACGATAATACATTTAAGCTAGAAATGAGAAGGGAAGTCGATTATGCTTGCTGATTTTTCACTTCAAGGTAACGCGGTAATTGGCATGATTAGTTGGATCACTAAAAATTACGGGGAAGAGAAATGGAAATCAGTTGTGGCGCTTTTACCTCCGGAAGACCAGAATATTTATAAGAGAGGTCTCCTGCCTATTTCACGAGTTCCCGCTCCGGTTTATCAACGGTTGTTTAAAACTATCATAATGCACCTGGGTCAGGGAGATCCGGCGATCTTTATTAAAATGGGCCGGTCTGTTGCGCACAATGATTTGAACATGGCTTTGAAAGTGTTTTTGAAGATTGGTTCTCCTGGATTTATCATAAAAAAAATCCCTATTATTTATAGCCGTTATGTTGCGGGAGCAAGACTTACTATGATCAGTGAAAAGGACAAGGCAGTAATTTTTCTGGCGGAGGACGCTCGTTCTTTAGGATGGGGGATGTGTGAGGCAACGATGGGATGGATGGAATTTGCTCTGGATTATTCCGGCGCCCGGCAGATAGTCGTTGAACACACTGAATGCGTATTTAAACAGGGCACCAAGTGCGTTTTTAAAAGTCAATGGCAGTAAGCCGCTTTAAAATTTCGGAGACACCATAGAATGGCACTAACAGCGGCCGGTGTTTTTATTGTATTCAGCGCGGAAATGTATGATAATTCACAGAGTATTCACTTACACCAAAGGAGGCGGCTATGACAGGCAAAATGGCAATACTGAAGGGCATGGTGGGCGTATGCATGCTAAGTTTAGTGGCGGGATGCGCGAGTATGTCGTACAAATCGTCCACCGTGGGCGGCAAGACAACATGGAAAAAAACCGAGGTTGTGGACGGCAAGACAGTGGTCACCGGCGATGCCGCGACCATGAAAAAGGAAAAAGCCAGGCAGCAGGCCCAGGCGGACCGCATTGAGCGTATAAAAAAGGCGGAAAAACGCAAACCTAACGAGCCGATCATAGTCGCGCTCTTCCGGCCGGTCATTGCTGAAAACCTAAAAAAATCCATTAAACCGGACAAGTTATTCAAGCAGTTGCGCACGGCTTTTGAAAAAGACCCGGCGATCAAGCTGGTAGACCAGAAAAAAGTTGACGAAGCCAAGAAACAGGCGGATCGAAAATTCGGTCGCAAGAAAAAACGGCCGCAAGTGTCCGCGGACATCTCGGTATTTACCAATGTCATGGCCAAGCAGGTGGCTGGGATCAGCAAATCATCGGGCAAGGTCGCGAGCATGGCTGCTATTGTATTTAAGGGTAGCATTACTTCCCATTGGCTGGCAGAAGAGGAAAAAATTGAGGAAATGGGCAATATTTTTCGGAATATAAAAATAACCAAGAAATACGCGGCTAAGGCCGTCTCGGTCATGAAAACCAAGATAACCATCCCGGGCGAAGCGTTCAAAAAATCCGAGCAGAATCAGAAAAAACAAATGTTTATGAATTTGCTGAAAGGCCTGGGTAAATAGATAAGTTATTTACAATTTGTAACCAGGAACGTAAAACCCCCGCTGGAACGGTATTTTTCCGGCGGGGGTTTTTATATTTGCACGCGGCAATCCTGGTTGTAAACGAGCCCGAAAAGAACGCGTGCCTTGTCAGGTATATGAGGGCGGGATTTGGACAATCAGAGATAAACGCTTTAAAGACGGACAAACCAGCTTGATTGAATTGCGACCACGCCTCATCTTCATGAAAAAGATTGTTAGGTTAAAAGGTAAAATCAAGTGATTGAACACATTTTTTTGGTTTTTTCGTAAAAGGTTGCCTGGGCATATATTTAATAAACTTTTTCCCGATATAACTTGGGCAGCGACTTTAAAAAAAAATTATTTAATTAAAATAACCTTTTTACGTTCTTGATATATATCAGTTTTTGGAGTGTACCCTGTGAACTGGAGAACTGGAGTGCACCCTACAGAATGGAGTATTATACCGGTAGTTTTAGGGTGATCTGTCCTAATGATGCTTTTCGTTTCTTGCCAGCTACAGGGGCGCACTCCACCTTTCTCTTTTAGTTTAATCTAACTATAACAGAGGCCGAAATGTTGATATCTTGTGATATACTTACAAATTCTCGAGAATTTAATAACGCTCAAAGCCAAATCCGAAGATAAGGGAAAAATGCATAGAAACAGCATAAAAATTATATTATTTATAGGATTGACCTTCTTCTTTTGCTGGCTTATGGTCGCGCTGTTTTTTGTTTTTGGTGGCAAGTGGGACACCCCGGCTTCATTTGGGATGATAGCAATTTATATGTTTATGCCCATGGTTGTTGCTATTATTGTCCAGAAATTCATTTATAAAGAACCCTTAAAAGAGCCCTTGGGAATTTCTTTCAAGCTGAATCGTTGGTTTGTGGTTGCCTGGCTGCTTCCGCCGGTTCTCGCTTTTGCTACACTGGGAGTTAGTTTGCTTTTTCCAGGAGTCGAATACTCGACGGAAATGGCAGGAATGTTTGAGAGATTCAAGTCTTTGCTTACACCAGAACAATTGGCGCAGATGGAAAGTCAGACATCCACGCTTCCTATTCATCCTATTTGGCTTACTCTTTTACAGGGACTTGTTGCCGGAGTCACAATCAATGCAATTTTCGGTTTTGGCGAGGAATTGGGCTGGCGAGGATTGCTGCAAAGAGAACTTGGCTACCTGGAATTCTGGAAGTCATCAGTAATTATTGGTGCTATCTGGGGGATATGGCATGCTCCCATTATTTTACAAGGTCACAACTATCCGGAGCATCCGGTAGCCGGCGTATTTATGATGACCATCTGGTGTATTCTGCTGGCTCCGATTTTCAGTTACGTGCGACTCAAAGCGCAATCTGTCATCGCTGCCGCTATTATTCACGGTTCGTTCAACGCTACCGCCGGACTGGCGGTTATAGTGGTCAAAGGGGGAAGTGATTTGCTTATTGGAGTTACCGGATTGGCTGGATTCATCGTTCTTCTAATTACAAATATTGGCTTGTTTAGCTACGATAAATTTTCAACCACATCCCCCAAGTCCGGATGAATTGGCAGGGCTGGATGCGATTTAAAAAGATTGACTTTTCGTTTATTTATATTATATTCTCAGGTGCGGATGAGTAAAAAATCTGATAATTATCCGGGGTTATGAAAAAAATCTTATTATGTACAAATATTTAGGCACGTTACTAAATCTATGCTGAAAAAAATATCCGTTCTGATAGTAATTATTTTTCTGACGGGTTGTGCTACCCAACGATTATATAAGCCTCTACCTAAAAATGAAAAAGAGGTGCATTTTTCCGTTGGGGGGCCAATGATAAAGTTGAATGATATTCCATTATTTATGCCCCTCGTGTATTTGGGTTATAGATATGGAATAAATGATAATTTAAGTCTTGGCATAGATTTGCCCGTTACTTTAATTCTATTTCAAAATATTTCCATTGATTCAAATTTAATATATTTTTTAACTCCGAAGTTTGCTATTCAGCCTGAAATATTATTTGTGTGGGACATTAAAGAAGAGGTTGCCAGAATTTTTCCCCTTTTAAGCAGTTGGTATTCAATACAACTTAGCCAAACAATCTACCTGACCCCCGGTATTTCTTCGATGTATCAATTTAGAGAACCATATATATTTGTGTCGCCGTTTATTTCTGTTATAAAAAAAATCGGAAAATGGGATCTAATGTGCGAATTTTCCTATCTCGCTCCGCATATCAAAAATGATTATACTACAGAGTATATTTCACCTGGCTATGGCTGTGTGGGCATATATTTAGGTGTAGGAAGAAGATTTAAATGAAAAAGAGCGTTTTAATTTTATCAGTCCTTATGTTACTAAGCAGTTGTTCGCTGGATGGCTTTTTATTTGCGCCGCAAACCGGAGAAGATTATGATTTTTCGAATAAAATCATACCTTCCGATAAAATGAATTTATACGAAATAAAAATAAATGATAAAAGAATTTACGGATTACATGTTTTTCATTCTCCTAATTCTGAGGATAAAATATTATATTTTCCAGGAAATTACCGGAATCTTAACCATTATTACAAATGGATCGAAATTTATTGGGAAATGGGATATGATGTTTTTGCCATCGATTATGAGGGATTTGGTAAAAGTGAAGGTAAATGTTCGGAAGACGCTCTTTTAAGAGATTCAGAAGCAGCTATGGATTTTGTTTTAACTCAACTTTTCTGGAACCAACCCGATATAATTATTTATGGATATTCTTTGGGAAGCGTCCCGGCAGTTCATATAAGCACAAAAGATAAATGTAAATTATTACTTCTGGAAGCACCTATAGGAAATGCCGGCACTATAATGGAGGGTAGTGCGCCGCTGGATATACCTCCACAATTTGTGGTAGTGAAAAAATATGATAATATAGAAAAAATAAAACATACTAAAAACAAGGTTGTTATAATCCAGGGTGATAAAGATAAAACATTGCCACATGAAAAAAACGGAAAAAGGGTATATGAAAATGCTCCTGAACCCAAAAAATTTGTACTAATAAAAGATGCCAGGCATGGTGATATTCCCGCTGATATGGGGAGAGATAATTATAAGAAACTTTTATTTGATTCATTTGGTTTTTAATATTAATAATATTACTGTTCATTGCCAACGCCCTAACCTGATCCAGACGCCACTAAATTCAAAGGCCTGAAAATTCTTGTTGATTAATATAGTTCGCGAAAATATCAAAAGCCGGCGTTATAGATTTTGATATTCCGAAATTCAGTTCCTTTCCCGGATAAGTTGGCGATAGTATGAAATAGGACATTATCACTTTGCCGCGACACTTAGGTGCGACACTTGGTATAAAAAAGTTGACATTAATATTCTGATTTGTTACTATCTTGACCTCTTTATATTAGTTTGAATATGTCTTTAAAATAAACGATTTTCTGACGAATTTACAGGTTCGCAAGGGTTTCAGACCTGATCGTGAGAATAAAAAAGTTTGTGCCGCGATAGCTCAGTCGGTAGAGCAGAGGACTGAAAATCCTTGTGTCGACAGTTCGATTCTGTCTTGCGGCACCATTTTTCAGGGGCACAGCTTGCTGTAGCGCTGCTTTAAGGCCGGTGTAGCTCAGGTGGTAGAGCAACAGTTTCGTAAACTGTGGGTCACCAGTTCGAGTCTGGTCATCGGCTCCATAAAAAAACATAATCATCAGGTTATTATGTTAAAAATCAGAGGTGGAAAATGGCTACGATTATTAAACTTCAACGCCGTGGAGCAATCCACAAACCTTTTTGGCACATTGTTGTCACAGATTCGCGCAAACCCAAGGGGTGTATTGAACAGCTTGGTACATATGCCAATCTGAAAAAACCAGTGGAATTGAAATTGGACGCTGATAAAGCAGCGCTTTGGATTTCACGAGGCGCGAAACCATCAGAATCGGTTCGGCAGCTTTTTCTAAAAAATGACATTATGAAAAAAGCAGCTGAATTGAAACAACCCGGGAAATAAGCGTGAAACAACTGATTGAGTATTTAGCGAAATCATTGGTGGAACACCCGGAGCAAGTGCAGGTGACGGTCCAGAAAAATAACGATAATCTTGTCCTGGAACTGAAAGTTGCCAATGAGGATTTGGGTAGAATCATTGGGCAAAAAGGACAGACCGTGAAAGCTATCCGTCAACTGCTGACAGCTGCGGCAACCAAAACTAAGACAAAAGTTTCGTTAATTGTTCAGGAATGAATAAGTTCACAGCGGAGTGACTCCTTTGGATTCTTGGGTGAGAATCGGAAAAGTTGGTGCTGTCCATGGGGTGCACGGCGAAGTTAAAGTGTTTTCCCTTACGGATGTACCGGATCGATTTGAAACGCTAAAAACGATCTGGTGGATTGGGAAAAAGCAGAACTCCAAACGACTCACAGTTGCAACCTTTCGGCCGGGTGAGCGTTTTCATTTAATACGGTTTGAAGAAATTGCCCGACGGGAAGAGGCAAGTCAATTATCCAATGGTTTTTTGGCACTTCCCAGATCAGAACGCGGGATACTTTCGACCGGCCGGTATTTTATTGATGACATCATAGATCTACAGGTTGAAGACGCGCAAGGGAACAGTATTGGGAAAGTAACGGATGTCATTCAGACCGGTTCGAATGACATTTACGAAATACACAATGCAGCCAATAAAGAACTTCTGCTACCGGCCGTAAAAGACATAATATTAAGCATTGATCTACAAAACAAACGCATGCGTGTGCGAATTCCGGAAGGGTTTTGATGCCAAAGAATCCACGGACCTTGACTGTGAATATATTGACGTTGTTTCCGGAATTGGTTGAAATCGCATTTACGCAGTCAATATTAAAACGAGCTCGCATGAAGGGCTTGTTTGAACCCCGGGTTATTAATATTCGGGATTTTTCAAGAGATAAACACCGAACCGCGGATGATAAGCCATATGGCGGCGGCTGCGGGATGGTAATAAAAATTGAACCGATTGCCAGAGCGCTGGCTGCTGCACGAAGGCGCGGAGGAACCGGCAAAATATTTTTGCTGACCCCAACCGGTCGTAAATTTGATCAGGCTATGGCCCGGAAATTGTCGCAGGAATCGCAATTTACGCTTATTTGCGGACGCTATGAAGGTATTGATCAGCGCGTGGAAGATAATTTTTGTGATGAAGCAATTTCCATTGGGGATTATGTGCTCACAGGCGGCGAACCTGTTGCCGTGGTTATTATTGATGCAGTAGTAAGGTTGTTGCCCAATGTTTTGGGAGCTAAGGATTCCGCGGTCTGGGATTCATTTTCCGATGGCTTACTGGATTATCCTCATTATACCCGGCCTCCCTCATACCGGAACTGGCGGGTACCGGAAGTGCTGCTTTCGGGTGATCATAAAAAATTAACCGGTTGGCGCAGGGAAAAGCAGTTGGAAACTACTCTATGGAATCGACCGGATTTATTACAAAATGCAAGCTTAAGCGTTTCCGATCTAAAGGTTTTGGATGGATTGCAAAAAAAGGCAAAAAAGAAACAGAAGACAAGCAGGAGGATCAAGTCATGAATATCGGCGAAATAATGAAAGCAATTGAAAAAGGACACTTGAATAAAAAACGCATCCCACAGTTTGGTTCTGGAGATGTTATCAAAGTGCACTTGAAGATCAAAGAAGGAGAAAAAGAACGCATCCAGATTTTTGAAGGAACGGTGATTGCCCGGAAGGGGACAGGCACCAATGAAACCTTTAAAGTGCGCCGTATTTCTTCCGGTGTTGGAGTGGAGCGTACGTTTTTGCTGCATTCACCCTTGATCAAGGAAATCAAAGTAGTCAAACGCGGTGAAGTGGCCCGGGCAAAACTGTATTATCTCAGAGGCAAAACCGGGAAACATGCCAAGATCAAACAAATGCGTCGCGAAAAACTCTTGCAGCTCCAAGCTTCTGAACAGAAAGCCATAGATGCCGAGCAAGAGGCTTCGGCCCTGGAAGCTGCAGCCCAGGCCCAGGCTAAACAGGAAAGCGAAAAGAAAGACGAAACTCCTGCTGAGGCTTAAACGTGAGTTTTTGTTTCTCGCTCCCAGAGAATGAACTCAGTACCAGATTTAGATATGAAACCCGTGCGCAAGCAAATGGATTTAGGAACGTGGCCGGTATTGACGAAGCCGGCCGCGGTCCTTTAGCAGGGCCGGTGGTCGCTGCTTGCGTATTCCTGCCTGAAGATATCTCGGATTTTAAACATGTCAAAGACTCCAAAAAATTAACTCCTGCCAAACGCCGTGAATTGTTTATGCTTTTACACGAACGTGCCCGCGAGATCGGTGTTGGTATCGTGGATGCTCAGACCATTGATAAAATCAACATATTGCAAGCCACCTTTTTGGCCATGGAAAAAGCGGTGAACAGTTTGCGTCGGAAACCGGATTATTTGCTCATTGACGGCAATCGCAAACCTGCCTGGGCTGAAAACTCGCAAACAATTGTTGCCGGAGAAACGCATTCGCTTTCCATTGCCGCGGCTTCCATAATTGCCAAAGAAATGCGTGATCGCATTATGCGCGATTATGATCAGGTGTATCCGCAATGGGGATTTGCCCGTCATAAAGGGTACGGAACCACAGAGCATATGAATGCTTTGCGTAAACACGGCATCTGTGATATTCATCGCCGTACCTTTGCTCCTATTCCGCAATTACAACTGGAACTTGAGACTGTATGAAACGGAAAGGGGAAATTGCAGAAGCGCAAGCCGCTGCTTTTCTCACATCTCAAGGGTATCGTCTGCACTGTAAAAATTATCGGTGTCGCTATGGTGAGATTGATATTATTGCCTGGGAGGGTAAAACCCTCTGTTTCATAGAAGTGAAAAGTCGTGCTTCACGGGAATTCGGAATTCCGGCCGAAGCTGTGAATCGTAAGAAACAGAGAAAGATTGGTAAAGTTGCCGCCCATTATTTAGTCTGCCATTTTTACGGCCAAGACCTTGCTTGCCGTTTTGATGTGGTTTCCGTGCTAGAGAAGCAAATTCCGGAAATTTTCCGCGATGCTTTTCAACTCTCTGCTACCGGCTTGTGGTAAACATGCTTTAGTATCTTAATTCTCAAATTCGTGTTTTTATGGCATGATTATTTCACCGCATACCCAAAAAACGGGCACAAGGAGACGCAGAGTACGCAGAGAAAGATGGGATAAAAACGTGATAAATATACGGATATTGTGAAGTATATGGAAATAAACAATATTTATACAGCACATAATGGGTGTTAATACCTTCAAAAACACAAAATAGAGGGTACCAGATAAAGTTTGTTAAAAAAACACTTGCACAAAATATAGGGGTATTCTATAATTCGCTACATTAGAGATGCGGGAGCCCTTTAAAATTAAGGCTTCCCAGAATCAACAAAATTCAAGGAGGTTTGAAAGTGATTACAAAATCCGAAATGTTGAACAAACTAGTGGATGCGACTGGACTGAAAAAGAAAGAAGTTCAGTCCGTTCTCGACGCACAGAATGCTCTGTTGTACAAGACCTTGAAAAAAGAGAAAAAGTACAAACTGCAGGGATTGGGAATTTTCGCAGTCAAAAAACGTAATGCCCGCATGGCTCGTAATCCGCAAACTGGTGAAACAGTTAAAGTTGCCGCCAAAACCGTTGTGAAATTCAGAGTTGGAAAAGATCTTAAGGACAGTGTTTTAAGCAAATAAGCAATGTTTTATAAAGACGGCTACATTCTTGTATTAAAGGTAGCCGTCTTTTTTTTAAAACGAATATTAAATTAAATTTATTTTAAAATGTCACACCCATAGAAGAAAAGGTAACAGGTCAGTGAACTGCGGTTGAACAAAGGTTTATCATTTCCCGACCGGAAAAATATCGAAAAGGGACGCTAACGCAGCCCCGACCGGAAAAGATATATTAGGGACGCATTCGGCAGGAATCTG
>JAGLMY010000230.1 GCA_023139775.1 bacterium | reverse complement strand
ATAAGAGCATTCGGGGATGACAAACTAAAAAACACTTCACTGACATATTACGAAGAAAGTTTTTTAAGGGTTGACAAAGTCAGGTTGTGTTTTTATACTGCCAAGTATAACATGCGCCAAATAGAATAATAGGAGACCGGCCTTGACACAGAATCCTTTTCAATATGGAGTAGCGGTAAGCGGAGATTTTTTTACGGATCGATACCGGGAAAGAGAATTCTTGATATCTGAATTATCGCTGGCGCACAATGTCATCCTATCTGGTCCTCCACAATATGGTAAATCATCATTAGCCAGGAAAGTGATGAACGAACTGGAACATCGTGGAGTGATGACAGTTTATGTGGATTTGGAACGGGCTTATTCACCAACGCGCTTTATTGAAATCTATTTGGCGGAATTATTACGGGCAGCCTTTCGTCAACCCAAAGATTTACGCGCGTTTATTCAGGAATTGGATCCGGAATTAAAAAAGAATTTGCCATTCAAGCTTGAACAAAATGACGAGCTTATACTCGATCTGGATGAAGAAAGCAACTTGGAAACCATCGCCAGTTCGGTCCTGGAGCTTGCTCAACACACTGTGAATTATAAAAAGCGAGCCTGCGTGGTGTGTTTTGATGAAATTTCACGCGGCGGAAATTTATCCGAAGCTACGCGTAAGCGTTTGCTTGAGGTTGCCGGTGAACACGAGGGTGTCGCGTATTTGTTGGTCAGCTTGGATGATAAAAGACATAAAGCCAACAAAAACTTTATGCATTGGGGGCTGGAAAAAATTGAGGCCCGCTATTTAAAAGCATATATTAAAACACGCTTCGAAAATACAGGTTTTCGGATTGTGGAAAGCATTATTGATGAAATATTTGAAATCTCTGAGGGAAATTCCAATTTTACCCAGATGATTTGCCGGCAATTGTGGAATCAGGGACACACTGGAAAGGTCGTTACCAATAAGAATTTAGCCCAAGCCATTGAAGGCATTCTGGAAGTGCATAGTGAATATTATACAGGCTTGTGGGTGGATTTGTCCTTGCATCAAAAAAACCTGATTTTAGCCATTTGCAAGGGTGGCGGTCAGAAGATTTTTTCGCAAGATTTTGTTGGTCGTTTTGGTTTGGGGAGTTTTTCTACTGTGCAAAAATCACTCAATCGTTTATTGACTCGGCAGATTATTGACCGGAGGGGTGATCATTATTATATCCGTGATATGTTTTTCCAACGGTGGATGACGCGACGTATAATCTAGAATACGTGCGCGCCAATTTATTTGACATGTTTTTTCCAGCACACCGTGACTTTGTTAAACGTGAGAAAAAATCATTGCGATCATGAGAAAAAAAACAGCCTATTTGGACATCGAGACTTCCTATCAGGGAGTGATAACAGTAATTGGCATTCACTTTTTAGGGGATAAAACACATCAATTGGTTGGTAAAGATATTACAGCAATGAATTTGTTGGATATTCTAAATGATACCGCCATGATTAAGACCTACAATGGAAATCGTTTTGATCTTCCGGTAATCCGGGAACGTTTGGGAGTTGATTTAAAAGCGTTGTATCCACACCAGGATCTCATGTATCAGTGTTGGAAACATCACCTCAAAGGCGGTTTGAAAGCTGTAGAACGCCAATTGGGAGTCAACAGGGATACGGAAGGTGTGGATGGCATACAGGCCATGGAACTCTGGGCGCGCTGGCAAGACCAAGGGGATGAAAAATCCTTGCAAATACTGTTGAAATACAACCGGGAAGATATTGAAAATTTGGTTGAAGTTGAGAAAAAGCTGCTGGCCAGAGAGGGTAAGCAGTTGAAAGTCTAGGTGGGTGAAAGGTAACAGGTCAGTGAACTGCAGTTAAACAAAGGTTGTCATTCCCGAGGGTTTAATCGGGAATC
>JAGLMY010000023.1 GCA_023139775.1 bacterium | reverse complement strand
TGTTTAACTGCGCAGTTTACTGACCCGTTACCCTGACGCCTTAAATTCCCTTGATAATTAAGTTTCCATTGGCTATTATGATGTTTTTATCTTCATAATTATAGGTGAATGCATTTTGCGCGTTTTATTTGTGATCCCCATCAATCGGACCTATGTCATTATGCCCAGCCTGGGACTTGGCTATATTGCGGCTATGACCCGGGCGGCCGGACATGAGGCCTTCATCCTGCACTGTCTCAAGGAAAACTATACGTTTGCTGATTTCACTGCTTATATGAAAGAACATCAATTCGATGTGATTGCCATGCAGATGTTCTCTTTTGATATCACACCCATCAAGCGGCATCTGGCCATCATTAAACAACACCAGCCGCAAGCTGTGACCATTGTAGGTGGGTATCATCCTTCCGGTGACCGCGAAGGCGTATTGATAACTCTGCCTCAGGTGGATTACGCGATTGCCAGTGAAGCTGAACTGGCCTTCCCCGCGCTTCTACAGGAAATTCAAAAAAGCGAACCAAACCTGGCGTCTGTTCCCAATTTAATCTGGCGTAAGCAAGGGAAAATCCAGACTAACCCAGTCCAGGTAATTGATGACCTGGATCAGATTCCGTTCCCTGCCTGGGATCTAATGGACCCGCGCGAATACCCGGAAGCACCGCACGGCGCTTTCTTCAAAAGCTTTCCCACTGCCCCGATTATCTGCACGCGCGGCTGTCCTTTTCAATGCACATTTTGTTCCGGCAAATCCGTTACCACCAACAAAATCCGTGTCCGTTCGGCGGATAATATTATCCGGGAAATCGAGTACTTGAAAGCCACCTACGGAGTCGCGGATTTTCTGGTGGAAGATGAAAATTTCACAGTACATAAGAACCTCTTAAAAGAATTCTGCGAGAAATTGATTGCTAAAAACCATACCATTCATTGGTCCTGCCCTTCCGGCGTGCGCCTGGACACGTTGACAAAAGAGGGTCTGCTGCTTATGGAAAAATCCGGTTGTTATTCTCTGGCTGTGGGTATTGAATTCGGTTCCCAGCGCATTCATGATTTAACCAAAAAAAATCTTTCCTTGGAAATCATCCGGGAAAAATTACAACTTATAAAAAAAACCAAGATCAAGATTACGGGCTTCTTTTTATTCGGGGTGCCGGGCGAGTCCAAAGCAGAAATGCTGGAAACCATCCGTTTTGCCAAATCCCTGGATATTGATCGGGCTCAGTTTAATAATTTCATGCCCTTGCCCGGTTCTGAAATCCATCGCGATCTCAAAGCAAAAGGCCTGGAACACCTTGATTATGACCGTTTCTTTGTGCATGATGTGGCTTATGTGCCAAAAGGCATGACCCACCAGGAAATGAAAAATCTGCAGCGTAAAGCGTATTTGCAATTCTATTTGCGCCCAAAAATTATTCTCAACATATTTAAGGAAATTATGTCGTTTAAGCATTTCGGCCGGCTCCTGAAACGCTTTTTTGATGCCATGCATTAATTCTAAGGTAAGGAAACATTGTGACAACAAATCTCCTGCTCATACTCGGCCAATCGGTTTGGCTGGCAGCACTCCTGGCCGGCAGTACTGGTATTGGACGTTTTCTATTGCGCCGGTTTATCCCGCGAGAAATCCAGCCCATCACAGAACTGGCATGTGCCGCTGGTTTGGGATTGGCTCTGCTCTCCTATCTGGTATTTACGCTTTCTGCCGCGCAGCTGCTCTCTTTGCCCATGCTCTGGGTCATTACCCTGCTGTGGTCCCTAAGTGGAATCATCCTTCTCTTCACGTCTCCCCAACCTCTGCTTGCTGAGAATGACAGAAAAATATTTTCTCAAACCAGTTCACGCGTTTTACTCTTTTTTTTATTCATCACCGCCGCTCTAACAGCCCTAACTGTATTCACACCTTCCTGGGACTGGGATGGAGTGGCCTATCATCTGGCACTGCCAAAAATTTATTTGGCAGCAGGTGGATTTGTATTCCGGCCGGACATTTATCACAACCTGCTCCCCCAATTCACAGAAATGCTCTATATGTTAGGTCTGGTATTTCCGTACGGATCTGCCGCCAAACTGATTCATTTCAGCTTCGGCCTACTGGCAGCCATAACGGTCTATGCTCTGGGCCGGGAAAACAAACTTAAGCTTGCCGCGCTGGTAGGCGCCGCTATTTTTTATACCCAATACCTTGTACACATTGAATCCGGGACCACGTTTATTGAACTGGCGAGCGCTGCTTACGTGGGTTTATCCATTTTGGCTGTTCAGCAGGCATTAAAAACCGGTTCGCAAAAATGGTATTATGCGGCCGCGCTATTTGCCGGCATTGTCGGCGCTACCAAGTGGCATGGTCTGATTATACTGGCTCTTATAGGAGCTTTTCTACTACTTCATGCCTGGACAAAGAAAACACTTACCTTTAAACAACGACTGACCACTTGGCTCTTGATCCTGGGCTTCGGCGGGCTGCCGGTTATTCCATATTTCGCGCGCGCCTGGATTATGGGCGGGAATCCGATCTGGCCTTTGGGCCAACCGTTGTTTGGCGGAAATGTGCTTGATCCTGTAGTTGCCAAGGAAATGACCAATTTTGTTTTCAACTTTGCCGGTATGATGCGCGGTTGGCAGGGTTTTCTTCGCTTGCCCATTGATTTAACGCTTTTTGGAAGCGCTTTTGGCGTCGGCGGGCATGAATTGCGCTGGCCCCTGCTGGGTGGTTTACTATTGCTGGTCATTACGCTCTTTTATCAATTACAAAATCTGCTGAAGCAGAAAGAACAGCTCAAACCCCGCCCCTGGCTATTGGGCGGCGGAATATTCATTTTTATAGTGATCTGGTTTTTTACCTCGCCGCAAGTACGCTATTTACTGCCCTTGTTTCCTATTCTTTCCTGGGGCGCGGCTCACGCATTATCCAACTTGTGGAAGCAAGAGCAGCGTTTGGCAAAAGGATTGGCTATTATATGTGGCATCCTTCTCTTTCTGGTACATCCACCTGTACACAGAAATTCACTGGAGCAAGGTAAAGTAATACTTGGCTTGGAATCGGCGGACGCTTTTTTAGCCAAATATTTGGAGATTTATCCGGCTGGTAAATATTTGAATGAGCATGTGGCAAAAAACGAGCGCGTACTCCTGTTCAAGGATAACCGCGGATTTTATCTGGATGTGGATTACCTCTGGGGTGATCCGCTTAATCAAAGTCTGATCAATTACCGCGAACACACAAGTGCGGAGGAATTGTATCAGGGGTTGCGGGAATTAGGAATTCGCTGGATATTGTATCGGGAGGATATTCAGTATGCAGAAAATTATTATTCACCCCGGGTCATTTCACTGGTGGATGAACTGCTCCGTATCTATGGCGAAGAACGCTTTTCCGAGCAAGGAACCAAAGTGTATTCTCTAAAAACCCACTAAGGCCCAACTGCGCTAAACCAAGCATAGAAAAAAGCTATCCGTACCCGAAGGGGTGCGGATAGCTTTTTTGCATTTTCAAGGTTTTTTCCCCACATAGTACAATGACTGGCCAATGCAGGGCTTGAACACCCGCTCAAAGGCCGAGAGAATTGGGATCAATTTGTTGTACAACCATATCTGACGATGCGAAAAATACTTCCGTTTCAAGACCACCCCGTTCCACCACCAACCCGCAATCCCGCAAAAATTTACATAATGCGACTTTTCCTTAACAAATCCAACCTTGGCTGCCATTTTTTCCACTGCTTTCTTGTTGTACCGGCGCTGATGATCCAGTTCTTTATCCAGTGATCCGTACAAAAAGGAGAGCGCCGGCACATACAGCAATAAATAACCACCCGGTTGCAGCATGTCATAGAAGTTTTCGAGAGCCAACTCATCCTCTTTAATGTGTTCCAGTATGTTAATACAGATCACGGTATCCGGCGCAAAAGCTGTAATTTCATCCGGCACCGGATGCGTCACATCCCAGCCTAAAGTTCGAGGATTTTTCCATTGCTGCAAACGCTTTTTTATCTCTTCCAGATAGGCAGGATTTTTATCTGTAGCCAGCATCTCTGTGGTGTTAATAAAAAACTCGGTCATATTACCAATGCCTGATCCCACCTCGATTACTTTTTTTCCAACAAAGGAGCTGCACAAATCATACACCCATTGATTGTAATTTTTGGCGGCTGTCAATTTTTCCAGCGTATTCAATGACATTTCATCCATGTGCTGCAAACATCCTCCGGCATAATTGGTACTGGATATTATAACGAAGACCAATAAAAATTGATATGCCTTCCCTGCTTTTTCTACGACTTAAGCAGTTGCCTGCTGTTCCAAGCGCTTCCATTGGTACAAAAAAAAGGTAAGCACACCTGCACCCACAACCAGGATCACTCCCCAAGCCGTTACCCACCAGGACGTTTCCGCTTTCAAATACGGAAATACCTGCCAGACCGGCGGCACACCGCGTGCTGCCAAAGCCGGCAACATTTTCATCTTTGGCATTTCATATAATAGAATGGGCAGCACCCAGGTACTCAGGCTCACCAGCACAGACCATATGCCCAGTACCCAGGTCGCTCGCAACAATTTTTTTTCCTGCGGCAGCATGAAGGCCAATCCCGCAAACAAAGGCGCGCAGACCGGCGCCAGCAAACGGGAAAAACCGGCTGAAAAACCTGTCCAATCCACAAAGAGTGCTGCTTGCAAAGCGCATAAAAACGGCATACCCAGCAAGAATACCAATATCCACTTACGAATATCCTGTTTCAGAAAGGTAAGTCCTGCCCAGGCCGACAAGAGCACAGGTGCTGCTGTAAGAATACCATAATTACGATCTACCAACTGACCAAGCATGGCATTTATAAAAAAGTGCGCACGAAAAGTAAAAGCATAGTCCCCTGAGGCCAGGGCCTCCTGATAAAAGGTTAAAAATACCCAGACAAAAGGCAAGCCAACTGTCAAGCCGGCCAGTATCATGGCCGACAGGCTTTTCCATCTTTTGCGCCATAGCATATGCCACATGCCCACAGCCAAGAGCAGCATACCGGCAATGCCAAACCCATGATGAAACCAGGGCAAGAGACAACTCACCACTCCCAACCACAGGGCTGCTTGCCACTGCTCAAGACGTAAGAGCAGACGGCACGCCATCAGAATTAGCAAAATCCCCGCAGCTACCGGATAGATCAGATAGCCCCAGATGGTCCAGGGTGCAACCAGAACTGCCAGAGCATACATAAAATAGGCCTGTTTGGGTTCTGCTCCCAGATCCCGGGCAAAACCATAGAGCAGCCAGAGCGCTAAAGCCAAAATAAGTATATTCATAGCCGCAGCCCACCACGGTCCATTAAACATATAGGCCGGTAAAATCAAGAGAGATAAAACAGGCATATGCCGGCAGATCCAACGCCCGGCAGCATCCGGATGCCCGTGAAAATCCAGGGTCTCACTGGGATAATCAACTTTCCACTCCTGCTGAGCAAATTGATTTTTCAGATCAAAGTCGCCATCTTCCACAAAACTCGTGGCCATTAATAAATAGTGGACTTCATCCCCAGTCGGAGGATAGATGGCTGCTGCCCAGCCCTGCAGCCACAAACCGCCGGCGAGAGCAGTCAAGGTCAGCCACACACCCGGCTGTTTTATTTTAGCTTCAGCAAACAAGGAATAGAGTGCTCTTAACCAAAAGAGAAGGCGCAACAATCCTGTACCAAGCCAACCTGCACCAAATCCCAGCAGCATAAAATACTGCTCAGTGCTGAGTTTTATCCCTTCTGTCATCCAGGGAAAGCGTACAAAACCAGCTACGGAAAAAGAAAAATAAGTACTTAAGGTAAAAATGATCGGCCTGATCAACAGGAGCACAAAGGGTAATAGCATAGGCAACATGGCCATCGCTTCACACCAACGATATTCCGCCACCCGGTTGTACCCGGCTTTTTTCAGGAGTACAGCCAATCCCAGGGAAGAAAGCAAGAGAAAACCAATAACCAGCAGACCGAGCAGCCAGGGAGCCACAAAGAGTTGTTCAGCATGCAGCGCGCTTGCCAATCCTCCCAGCACAGCGATCGGGATCCAGGCATATTGTTTTAGCGATGTTTGCTCACTTTGCTCTTGCATACATCCCTTTCTTATTAGTGGGATTTAATGAATCCCCACAGGCAAGCCCGGTATCTTCGTCCGCCGCCAGTGCGGTTTCAGGTGCTTCACCATCCTCCGGGAAAGATGTACTTGTACACTGTAATGCTCTTGTTCTCAAACACATTTTTCAATGGCACTCCCGCAGGATCAAAGGGCAGGTTCTGCCCCGCAAACAGAATGACATAAGCAATCTTTTCTTTTTCAAGAAAAACCCGGGCTTCCACCACATCCGAGACAGAGTAAAAATAGCGCACTGCCTTCAGACGGGTCTCTACCGGAAAATTCATAATCTGTGACGAAACTGTATCTTCCATATATGTATTACGTAAGACCAAACCGGCCACAATGGCAGTATCGGTCCGTTCCAAGTCCGGGTCAGGGATTTTTGTTTGGCCGGCCGCAACTGTCTCTGTATTCCCGGCAACAGCAGCCAGGGATGTCACTGCCACCAGCTGCTCCTCAGTTGGCAGGGCTGTTTTCTGTCCAGTTGCCGCATTGGTTGTGGTACCGTTAGTATCCTCTTGCGCAGCTTTGGCCATACCCTTTGCCTCTTTCTGCCAAGCATCCATATTAGTCATGCGGCCGCGGACTTGAGAGCGTTTCCATTCTTTATACCCGGCTTCTGTCATCAGCGCATCCGGCAGAGGCCGCAGAATCACATCCTGCGGGTTTGTGTTTTTTTGTAACCACTCCAATCCCCGCATAACTTCAGCCTTGGTTTTATAACTCCAGTTAATCGCCAGCAGGGACTGTATGGTACCCGGAATACCTAGAATAAGCAGAAGCGCAAGGGCTGAGTACTTCAACCACACTTTCTTATGTTCAATCCATTTCCAGAACTGATCCGCTGCCGGCAGGGCGGACAGCAGAACAGCATAATAAAAAAACTGAACCACATTCCAGGGAATCCCATGCTGCACAAACAAGAGCGGAGCCATAAAGGCACCGCCTACCACGACTGTAATAAATAGAATTCCAGGTTCTGTTGTACGCAAATTCAGGAGTGAGCGCAGCATGGGAATAAGCCCAAGCGCGCGCACCCCAAGATTGCCAAGTAAAAAGAGACCTGCCAAGCCGGCCATAATCAAGGCTACCAGCCAGGGTTTGCTCACATAGAGTAGTTTTAATTCTGCTGAAGTCATCCAAGCCAAGCGGTCAGGAGCTACCAGCATGGCCCCCAGATTAAAGCCCGGCAAAAAGCGGAGCAAAGAGGAAGCGCCACTGTTCCCCGGTAAAAACACCAGTAAAAACAGGGGTAGAATGGCACCCAAGGCTATCAACATTCTATAATTACGCTGCGCCATGGCCAGCACAGCGCCGGTGACCAAGAGACCGCACATGGCCAGCACTGCCGGATACACCTTGAAACCCGGCAGCACACCCCAGAGCAGTGCCAAAAGGATTAAAAATCCCCATTTCCCGGAACTACGCAACCATTGCAGCAGAGCCCAAAAACCAAAGAGCAAAAATGAAAACGAAGAGGATACGCCTGGATTAAATATCAACGCCTGCGGAGATTGGATCCAAAAAATACTTTCCCAAATCGGATATTTTTCCACCCCCCAAAAAAGCGGTATGAAATATCCGAAATTGGAAAGCAAGACTGTTATAGCGACGGCAATATAACCCACCATATTTTTCCCGGACCAATAACGCGCAGCCACAAATGTTGTCAAAGTTAAAAGACCGGAATAAAAAAGCGGAGCCACACGGAAATAACAATGCCACGGATGAATCGGAACAAACTGGAGTAAACCACTCCACAACAGATCAGAAAATATATGATAATTCTGTAAAATTTTGCCGGCAAATCCCGGCATCTCCGGCGGAAATACTCCGGCCAACTGAGCAATATTGTAAATATGCCAGGGCGCGTCATGCGCATGCCAGGCCAGCAAGGAAAAACCGGTCTCCCCCAACCAGCCGGTGAATAAGGTATAGCGGCCTTGTACCAGCAGGCCTGCGAGCATAAGCAGACCCAAAGGCCAAAACGATTTTAAAAGAACCGGTGGTGGTACTCCGGGATCAGGAATAAAATCCTTGGACTTCTTCCAATCACAAATCGCAAAAAAAATTTCCCAGGCAATGCCGAGCAGCACCACAGGCCAGATTAACCAACGCTGCTGCAAAGCGGCAAAAACATAGTACAGCAGTACAAATAGGCCGGTGCCACCCATAAGCGAAGCAACCATATGTTCAAGCTGGTCCAGTTCCAGACGCAGCACACGCACCAGCAAACGACCGGGCAGGTAAATAACTGCAGCTATGGCAATCCAGGCCAGAATAAATTGTAGAATAAATGTAGGTATTGTCATTTCATCCTTTAAATTTAGTAGGGGCGAGGTCACCTCGCCCTTACAATTTATTGAATAGGGCGAACGCAATTCGCCCCTACATTTTATTCCTTACGCCTTTTTCCTTGCTATGCATATTGCCGAGACCCCGCGCTGCCATTGTCCCCGTAAAATAATCCAGGTCTCAATTTTTAACAACTGCACAAAAAACCAATTTACCAACGAATTCATATCCAAAGTGTTGGTCTTCACCTTAGGCGCTTTACCGGACCGATTTCGCCGCAGCCGTAATAAAAAACGAAAGGGCCAATAATAAAAAACATTAGCATACGATGCTTTCAGCACCTCAAAATCCGCTTGTGCTACTGAAGCAATTAAATCCGCGACCGTATACCTGTGCCTATGCCCCAAACGCTCATCCCGCTCACTCCAGAGCTTCATATCTGCCGGCACTGTAATAATCAAGGTACCCCCGGGTTTGAGAACCCTTAAGATTTCCCGCAAGGCTTTTTCCGGATGCTCTAAATGCTCCAATATTTCAACTGCAGTAACCAGATCAAAGCTTTGCTCCTCAAACTGCATCATGGATTCAGCATTGCCCAGTACCAAGCGCTCTTGAGGTATGCCCCGGAATTCACACAGAGCAATGGCCTCGGAAGAAATATCCAGGCCCCATATCTCTCCCCACTGCGAAAGATAAAACAAAGTCCCGCCGGCCGCGCAGCCGATATCCAGAATCCGCAGCGGAGCTTCAAAATTCGTTTTAGCCCGGCTATATTTTTTAAATAATTGTGTGACCAAATACTGCCGCCCCTGATTCCACCAGTAACGGCTCCCCGCATTGGCCAAGGCCTGATAAATCTGTTTTTCCATAACCATGTCCAAATATTTAATATTTATGTAGGGGCAACCGGCCGGTCGCCCCTACAATGTATAAAATATAGATTGTACCTGTCAATGTAAGTGATTACAATAATCTATTTAAGTATAATGGGAAGAAAAATCAGGCGGATGGGTTGAATTAATGTAATTCCCCCCTATCAGATCTTTATAAGCTCCCTAATCATCGTCGTCAGCATTGCCAAATCAAAGGGTTTTGCCAAACACCTATCCGCCCCGGCTGCCAATGCTTTTTGCTCCAAGTCCTCATCCATTCGCGCCGAGAGAAGGATAATCCCGGGTTTATTATTTCCCTTATCGCCTTTCCCCTCCAGGGGCGCAACCGGCAACACCCCTGCAATATTAATCCTTTTTATTAATTCAATCCCATCCATGCCCGGCAAAGCATAATCCGCAATCACCACATCCGGCTCCCAATTCAGAACATACAGCATCCCCTGCTCCGCATCCTCAACACAGCGGACCCTATAATACGGCCCCTCCAGCGCCAAGCGAAGGGATTCCAGAAAATTGGGTTGGTCTTCAATGATCAGAAGTTTGGGCATGGGCATCTCCAATATTTTCCTTATCGAGCCGAAAATACACTAGTCGAGTGTCAGACAACGTAAATATAAAAAAAAATCGAGTCCCTGAAAATTTCCCAAACCATATTCAATTTCAATGCCGAAATAATGTTAAAGGGGGACGGTATAATCTTTTCTCTTCACTTACCTAGCCCGCCTATGCGATGATTGCAGTAGCCTGGTTTTTTGCTTAAAATACTGAAGCTCCTTGGTATATCCCTGAACAAGCGAATCTATCAACTCCTTAACAGACACTAACTTTTCAATGCGATATGCTGTTTCGCCGGCAAAGGCAAATCCTTCTTCAAATTTTCCCAGTTGAGCGTTACGCAATGCTTCTGCAATACAATATGGCGCTTTTTTATAATCACATGTTTTTAAACACTTCCAAAAACAGGTGACAGGAGACATGCGTCCTTGCGATATTTTTACCAAATATTCATTTTGGATCGCCCGTCCCGGCAATCCAACCGGACTATCAATTATCGCAATGTCTTTCTTTTCGCACTTAATATAGGCTTGTTTAAAGGAAATATCCGCATCACATTCGTGCGTGCCAACAAATCTCGTAGCCATTTGCACGCCTTGAGCACCGAGTCGCAGGAAGCGAAATATGTCAGCGCCATCGAAAATACCGCCGGCTGGGATAAGTGAAATAGGCTTGTTCCATTCCCGCTCAAAAGATCGTATTTCCAAAGATGTTTCAATAAATAATTTCTCAAGATGATTGTCAGGATGAAAAATTTTATTTTTTTTAAACCCCAAATGCCCCCCGGCTAAAGGACCTTCTATGACAAAAGCGCTGGGTATAAGGTTATAGTGCCTTTGCCAATACGTGCAAATAAGACGAGCCGCTCGTCCGGAAGAGATAATCGGAACAGTTTTACTTAAAATACTTAACCATTTGTCATCTGATATTTCCCGAGGTTTGTGCAAGGGCAATCCGGCGCCAATAAATATCAAGTCGATGCCTGCCTCCAGGGCAGTCAGAAGCAAATCTCCATAATCAGTCGCTGCCGCCAACACATTCACTCCGAGAACACCTTTAGTCTTGGCGCGTGCCGTCTGTATTTCGCTGTACAGCGCCAGTATATTTGATTCCCGATATGTTTTCCCAGGCAATGTCTTTAGCAAACCCAAACCCGTCGCTGAGATAACACCAATACCGCCTTGGTTGGCCACTGCGGACGCTAATCCGGATAATGAAATGCCCACGCCCATCCCGCCTTGAATAATTGGAAGTTCCGCCTCAAGTGAGCCAATTTTAAGCTTTGGCAATTTGTTGATTTTAATTTTCTTATCCCTCCTTATTAATAAAACTCCACAGGCTCACGCCTGTGATATTTTTGTCCTGCTTGTCCTTGTTTTTCGCGGGAGATTTCCGTCTGCAGCGAAGCGTCCTAACTTTTCAATAATTTCTCAGGTCAGGGCTGCGGAGGAACCCTTTTTAACTAAATTACCAAGTTCCCTAAATGCAGTTGCTCTACTCGCTTTTGCCATACTAACATACTTTCGAGTAGGCATACCACTTTTGAATGCTTCCAATTCTTCTTTAAGCATTCTACCTATCACTTTCCTCTGTCTTTCGTCAATCTCAATGAGTTGAAGGAAGTATCATGTCAGTAAACTGCGCAGTTAAACAAAGATTGTCATTCCCCGACCGGAAAAATATCGAAAAGGGACGCTGACGCAGCCCGAGGATTTAATCGGCCCCGACCGGAAAAGA
>JAGLMY010000229.1 GCA_023139775.1 bacterium | reverse complement strand
ATCATTTTATTTTTGACATTACCTTCATTTGCAATATAACCTAACCGGATAAACCGGAACCAAATTTAGCCGCCGATACACGCGGATACACGCAAATTAAAATCTTTTTTATCCATTAGGCTATAAATATCTGCGTTTATTTGCGTTCATCGGCGGTTAATTTTCTTTCCATTTTTGTAAAGAATTTCATTTGTAAGCGCCTAAATTTCTAAAATATGACCTAGTTTGTTTTTTTTGGTTTTAATGTATCTAATGTTCTCCTCTGAATACTTTACTTGAAGAGGTATCCGCTTCACTATTTTTATACCATACCCCTCCAAGCCTATTATTTTGCGCGGATTATTGGTCATCAAGGCTATCCGCTTCAGGCCCAAATCAGCCAGTATCTGAGCTCCTGTTCCATAGTCCCGCAAGTCAGGAGCAAAACCGAGCCTTTCATTGGCTTCCACAGTATCTAATCCGACCGCTTGCTGTAAGTAATAGGCTTTTAATTTATTTACCAGTCCTATGCCTCTTCCTTCCTGGCGCATATACAGCACAACGCCCAGCCCATGTTTTTCGATACGTCGCATGGCTTCATGCAATTGATCTCCACAATCACACCGGAGTGAACCAAAAACATCACCGGTTAAGCACTCTGAATGAACACGAACATAGGGCAGCTTTCGCGAGTTCATAAAATCACCCTTTACCAGCGCCAAATGTGGTCCATCTTCTCCGGTTGATTCATAAGCAATCACTTTAAAGGTTCCCCACCGCGTTTGCAGATTGGCTTGCGCCCTTCTTTCCACCAACTTCTCTTTTTTTCTTCGGTACTTGATCAAATCGGCAATACTGATGATTTTCAATTTATGCCGCTTAACAAACCGTTTCAATTCCGGCATTCTGGCCATGGTCCCATCATTGTTCATAATTTCACAAATCACACCAGCCGGAGTCAGGCCGGCCAAGCGTGACAAGTCAACCGCCGCCTCAGTATGCCCGGCCCGAACCAGCACTCCACCTTCACGTGCCCGCAACGGAAATATATGCCCTGGTCTTACCAAATCAGCCGGCTCAGTTTTGGGATCAATAAGTATTTTTACTGTTTCGGCCCGATCCTGGGCGGATATTCCAGTACTGATTCCTTCCCGCGCATCCACAGAAACAGTAAAAGCCGTTCTCAAACGATCCGTATTCTCGCTTACCATACTGCTTAAATTAAGCGCATCCAAACGTTCAGGCAGCATCGGCATACATATTAAACCTCTTCCGTGCTTGGCCATGAAATTTATTGCTTGCGGGGTTACTTTTTCCGCGGCCATAACCAAATCACCCTCATTCTCGCGATTTGCGTCATCCACCACAACAATCATACGACCTTTACGAATATCCTGAATTGCTTCTTCAATTCTGTTCATGCTGTACTACCCTCCTTACCATCCTATTAAACCCTTTAAAAACCTAAATAACCACAGATGAACACGGATAAACACTGATAAGGTCTAAAAAATGCAAAAACAATAAATATGATGAAACAGCTTTTAAAATCCGTGTTAATCGGTGTTCATCCGTGGTTGCTGATTTTTAATTTTGATAATAATACTTCAAAAACCATATTCGCGTAATTTTTCCAGGGTTAATCCGGATCGGGTTGTTGACTGCGTCAAGCGTTCCAAATATCGGGCAATAATATCAACTTCAACATTTACCCGTTTTCCGGGTTTCAAGAACTGCAAATTCGTCTCTACCAGAGTATGCGGAATCAGAGCCACCGTAAACCGATTTGCTTCGGCGATTTCCGACACAGTCAGACTCACACCATCAATGGCCACAGAGCCTTTTTTCGCAATATACCGATGCACGTCGTTGGTGGCTGATAAAACCACTTGTTGAGCTGCTCCTTCTTTACGTATGTCATGAATTATTGCCGTCCCATCCACGTGACCATTCACCAGATGACCGTCCAAGCGATCAGCAAAAGTCAGTGCTCGTTCCAGATTAATCGCATCGCCCACTTGCCAGTTTCCCAAGGTGGTGTGCTTTACTGTTTCCTGCATGACTTGCACAGTAAAACCCTTAGCGTGCAATTCCACTACCGTCAAACAAATTCCGTTCATGGCAATGGAATCACCGAATTTTACTCCCGTTGCGCTCAGCTTCGGAGCATATAACGTCAAATTCACAATACCCGATTGAGGTCTTATTTTCTGAATCGCGCCAACTTCAGAAGTAAGGCCGGTAAACATACTCTTATCCTTTTCCTTTTCGCGTTTTTGGCTTACACAGCCTTGGCTTGACTGGTTTGGCTTTAATCAGAATATCCGAACCTAATAACTCCAACTGCAGGTCCTCCAGCAGCAAGGCACGATTCGGATCAGACACACCTTTTCCTCCTATAGGTCCCAAAGCATTTTTGTTGCCTATTAGTTTTGGCGCTAAGACCATATGTATTTCATCCGAGTAAACCTGAGTTTTGGATCCGGCTAAGCCCAGGAAAGCAGCATGAATATCCGCGCCACCTTCAACCAAAACAAAATTTACCCCGTTTTTTCGCAAACGGCGCAAAAGCGCCCCGATCGGCACACGTTTAGAGGCCTGCTTAAATGTCCAGAGCCGGACACCGTCCGGGTACTTTTTCGCAGAGAGCGGAGAGTGTGTGGAAGCGATCACAATATTTTGTCGCTGACTATTTTTCATCATTTTAATATTCAATGGTATTCTACGTTTCCCTTCCAGCAGCACACGCAATGGCATACGTTGACGGGGATTTGGAACCAAACGAATATTTAATTCCGGATTGTCTTGAAACACAGTCTGCGCTCCCACCACAATGGCATCCGCCGTAGAACGCAATTGATGCGCATATTTCCTGGCCGCCAAACCCGATATCCAGCGTGATTTTCCGTTAAAACAAGCGATTTTACCATCCAGAGAAAGTGCCGTTTTATTCACCACATAGGGCAAATCCGTTGCCAGCAGTTTTAAAAAAACACGATTCAAGACCTGTGCTTCGGTTCGCATTAATCCCACCTGTACCTCGACACCTGCTTTTCGCAAGTAGGCAAATCCTTTCCCAGCTACCTTTGGATTGGGATCCTGCATGGCGCAAACCACTCGTTTAATGCCGGCCTTGGCTACAGCGTGCGCGCAAGGTGGTGTTTTCCCATGATGCGCGCAGGGTTCCAAATTTAAATACATGGTTGCAGCATAAGCTCTTGATCCGGCATTTTTCAGCGCATGAATCTCAGCATGCGGACCACCACAGCAATGATGCCATCCGCGCGCAACAATTCTCCGGCCTTTGACAATCAGCACCCCGACCATGGGATTAGGCCAGGTTCGCGGCATACCACGTTTTGCCAAAGCCAAGGCCATTTGCATGTATTTACGATCTGTAGGAACCGTCATAAAAAAACCCCGAAAGCTATATTAGCTTCGGGGTTCAAAAATAGCAATATAAAATATTATTGCGTACCTTCTCCCATCCCGACTTTCACGGTCGGTTCCGGAATTTCACCGGATCAATCCTTATATCACAAGGACTCGCGGACTATTACCGCCGGTGGGGACTTGCACCCCGCCCCGAAGGCCATGTTATGAGGCGTATCGCGATACGCCTGTAGGGGCGTATTGCAATACGCCCCTACTTTATTTTGAATACCAATTTTTTCAAACGCGATTTCCGCGCTACTATCTGTATACGTTTTTTCGGTATCACTAACATTTTTGCCAAATATTCCTGAATCTTTTCACCCCTATAATTCGCATCATCCACATCTTTAAAATAAGACTCCACCACCAAAGGATATCGCTGATGGTGGACTAATAAATCGGCAACTTCTTTCAAATATAATTTGCCTTTCTGACTGATAATCGTCTTACGCCCTTTTTTCTCAAAAATCGCATCTGCCACAACTTTGGCAATAAGCAGGCCGTCTTTTTCGTACATCAAGGATTCCAATACAATGGGTTTTCCCATATGACTGGTCGGGTTGGAAGCCACATCAATGATGGAAAAAATATAGGAGTAGGAAGTCCCTACATCCAGCATTCCTTTTTTTCCTTTGCCTTTTCCATCCCACACAATCCGTTTTGGCAAGGAGCTTTTGCCGGAATAATCTTTAAATACGTTTCCAAAACTGTCCGTAATACGCAGACGCCATTTGGCAATACCGACATTTCCTTTATAGCGCGGATTTAGGGTCAATATTGGGGGACGACGAAACAGTTGTATATACGGTGAAGCAGCTTGCTCAGCTTTTAATTCACCGGGAACTGAGATGGCAGGATACGCCATAGAGGTCGGCGAAACATCCAAAACACTGCTCTCGGTCACCACATAAGGAACTGCAATTTCATCCACATCAAAAATCAAATCCGGTTCCGGTTTTTCCACTTTTACTTTCAGGCGCTGCACACCACGAATAACCACATCCTGGTCATCCGCTTTGGCCTCTTCTTTCTTTTCCGGCGGACCTGCCAATTGATCTTTGTCATCCTTCGCAAAAGCCTGGGTGGAAACAGCAACCACTCCTGCCAATAGCATAATGAATAGGTATTTCCCCATGCGCGTAGTCATTCTCATCACCTCGATAACCGGAAATAGAAAACAATAACACCTTCTTGTTCTTCCTGTTTTTTACCACTACCCAAAGGCACAAACTGAAATTTACTCAATGCCGTCAAAGCCAATTTATCTATTTCAGAATAGCCTGAACTTTGTTCCATATATAAATTATTTTTTACCCTTCCGTCCGGCAATACAAACAAGTGAAAACTGACTGAACACTCAATACCCTGTTCTTCCGCCCAGCGGGGATAACGCGGTAAAAAAATCTTAATTCTGCGCCGATTCTTCAAAGGACCAAAAATCTGAAAGGTGTTTTTCTCCCGCAGAATCTTCAAATTAGTGGTATCAAACTGAACCTTTTTCTTTTTAATCGGTTTTTTTATGGTCGGCATATCTGCCAAAGATCCTCCCCGCGCCTGCAGATTGGCACGCCTGGCAAAACGTTGGGTATTCACCAGCGGTCTTTGTTGCTGCGGCAAAAAGCTGCTCTTCTTGCCTAATCTGATGCCTGACGGCAATTTGGCGGTACTGGCCAAAGAATCCTTCCGTCTATTCATTTTTAAAGCATTCATATTCATTCCTGCCGGTTGTTTCATTGCCTTGCGTCCGACCAAATCCAGCGGTTTGCCCATCATTGGTTTGTCCAGATTTTTTTTACTGCCCAATTTCAGGGCGTCCGGCATGGCGGCCATTTCCAGTTTGTCCTGTTTTTTCGGCAAATTAATAGGCAATTGACTGGCCAATTCCGCTTTCTGTTTTAAGGGTATCGCTTGTT
>JAGLMY010000228.1 GCA_023139775.1 bacterium | reverse complement strand
TGTGGATCGTGCCATGCGGGAATAAGGCTGAGGTAGTTACAACAACATGGCCTTGTTATTAGTGATTGTTACATGGATTCAGGTGGGAATCACCTACTACTTCCTATGGGCGGGTAGGTGATTTATCATTTCTCCACACTTTGTACAACAAAGTGATAAGATCCTTTCTAAAGCTTAACTTTTCCATAAAACTGTATTCACTCTGTCCGACAGAGGCTGAAATATTGTGACTATGTCTACGGTATTTAACAAGCTTTTCAGAACAAAAAAAGACACTGCCAAACAACTCATTTACCAAACCAATCCACCAGTCATGCATTGGTATTTTACAGGGCAAAGGCAATGATTTATTCAAAACATGACGATTAAATGCCATACAGCAACCGATATATGTATTTTTAATAAAATTTTTCAATAGCCCTTTTCCAGAATTTCTCAGATCAAAAAAAGATTCATAAATCATTTCATCGTTTGAATCAATTATGGAGCAATCACTTATAACCAGATCATATTTCTGTAAATAGGCCAGCATTATATCAACTTTATTTTTGCTCCAGATATCATCCTGGTCTGATAAAAATATATAATCTCCTTTAGCATTTTTTAATGCATTTTCAAAATTATGAATAAGATTTTTACTACATCATTGGATAGTTGATCAACTATGGAATTCAGCTGTTTCTCAATATATGCGCCACCATTGTAAGCAGCTATACAGACCGAGACCCTAAACATGCAGAATCTGCCTGCCCGCCGAATTTACAGTTCCCATAATTTTCGATCAAAATTATTATTTTTAAAATCAAGAAATCCAAGAATGATATTCCGGTATTTTTTTAATTTGTCTTTCTCATAAAAAAATATTTTAACCAATAAAAAGGTAATAAGCTCGTACCGATAAAATTCCGGGAAATCATTCTTATACAGCCAAACAACATAAAAACGATTACGGGTTATAAAATATCTCCTTACAGAATTATAATGTGTGCAATTCCCAAGTATATGCTTCTTTTTATTGCCCATTTTATGATGTATAAATGCATTATTGGCCTGAATTACTTTATATCCATTTTTTCTCAACCGCATGCAATATTCATGATCAACCTGATCAATAAACAATTTCTCCAAAAATGGTCCAACGGTTTGATAATTTTTTAAATTTAAAAGATTTCCAGATGTTATAGTAGCAAACAACTCATTGTATTGGTGCCCCTGCTTTTCTACATACAAATTTTTGTGGGTATATCTTGAAGAAATAATACCTATTTCATCTTTTTTGTAGTGATTCAAGCACCTAAGTATTGTAGCTACAATATTATCAGAGACTTTCGTATCCTGATCCATGGTTAACAGCCATTGATATCCCAGATCTGATGCTATTGCTGCAGCAGTATTTAAGGCCTTTCCAATACCAAGGTTCCCACTCAGCGGCACATAGATGACTTTTGTCATTTTTTTAATCATCGATAATATTTTTAAATCAGGATCATCACTGTTATCCACTGCATACAGTTTATCAATATAATCAATATATGTTGCTATATTATCCAAAACCGAGCTATCTGGATTGTATAAAACAATAGTTCCTGAAACTGAAATTTCTGACATATTTATAAAACTATTTAAATAGCTCCACTTCTTTAATTATATCAGCCATTTTTATTAAAGATTATAAAAAAAGTCAATTGTGTTTTACATACAATAGCCTACGCTGAAAAAGTGTTTTAGTGTTTGAATTTATTGGGCATTTTATCAAAAACGTAGTAGTATTTTTTCCCAGGATTTCGATATCAACCATAACGTTTTCTTGCAAAATTTAACATGAAACCAACAAAATCACCCATAGCAGATTAAGGCGGTTCCCAAAAGTTGGACAATATGCTAAGCTTTAATTTGGAATTACTTGCTCCATTCCAAAAAAGTAAATGGCAAACGCTATATGAAGGACGCTTGAGATCAGGGGTTGGTAGGGCAACCCTTCTTGTATGTTTTTTTATGGCGGGGGTAGATGCTCTTTAATATAGGTTGCTATGGCCATTGCAAGCAATTCGTTGCCTTTTTGGTTGAAGTGGCAGATATCATAATAGATGGTATCTGTTGAGGTCAAAAAAATGTCGGTCAGATCTTTGTATAAAATTCCCCGGACTTCGAGTTCTTCGGCCTTTGCCTTAAACATCGGATAGAGCAGGCGAATCCCTTGAGCCCACAAGTGATCGCTTGAACCTATCCGGTTGAGTTCTTCTTCTGTAAACGGTTTGACGGCGTCGGGATCATGAGGGGTGGGTTGCAGGATATGGAAGTAGAGTATCTGGTTTGCCGAACAGATGTCGTACATAAGCTTTGATGAGCGCTGCCAGATTGTGGCGATACCGTTTAGGTCTGTGTCAAAATTCGGGCCTTTGATGGTCAATTTGCGAGTGTCCTTGGCTAATGTTTCACTTTTTTCGGTGTATAGTATCTCCTGGCGCTTTATTTCACCCTTCCATCTCTCCTGCTGCTTTGAAAAAATATAGGAGAGGACATTGCTGTAGGAATGTTTTTGTGCAAGGAAGGAGAATCGCTCTCTTTTTTTTGCTGCACGTTGATAATCCCCCAAAATCTTGCGGATTTCCCCGGTCAAGGCAAAGCCCTTTGTCAGGTGGGTCCAGTGGGAGTGGGACGGATAGGCAGGGGAGATGCCGTGTTTCAAATTGTCAAAGGCCAGGGCAGCTTCGTTGAATCCGTCGATGTTGATCACCATGTCGGGAGCAAAGGAGTTTATCAATAGGAAGTTCAATAGATTTAGCTGCTGAGGCTGTTTGTACCCGCCGGAGGCAAGGTTGAACAGAATGATGTTTTTCCCCTTGAAAAAACGGTGCTGCTTCAGTTGGGTAACAAACTTTTTGGGTACCTGTAACGCAAACCATCTTGCAACCGAACCACCCATGACGGCAATGACATAATCGTGTTCGTTTTTGGGTAGCGGAATGTCAAGCTTTGAAACAAAGCCAAGACTGTTGTTTGTTATGTACAGCCAGTCCGGATCGGGGTTGTTTTCTGACTGTAGATCGATTCGGCTTTGATAGAGCAGTTCTTTCAATCGAGTTCCAGGGGTTTCAATCCAGCCGAAATAGGGACTTAAAAGGTGGTTTGGAAGAGATACTGACTCCTTCATTTCTGGTTGAACCGTTTCCGCAGCCATTTTGATCCGGCCGACCAGCGCTCCGAATAAAAGGTCAAAAATCAAAAGGATGGCCAGTAAAACTATGGCATTGACAGCAACTACAGCGGCTGTTTTTTTAATGGTATTTCTGTTCATGATTACTCCAATGTAACGGATCAGGCAGGTTCGATGGTGACCCTTCGGTAGACGTTTTCATAGGCAGCGCCGGTAACATACTGGGGATAACCTGGTTGATACTCATCTGTGTGGTTGAAGTGAAGATGTCCTGAAAATATTGCCTTCATTCCAGGGTGGGAACGTACCAGTGCCAAGAATTCCCTGGTTGCAGGTTCGATTGTTGGGCCCATGTCCCAGCTCAGGCGACGCTCCATATCCACAGGCTCTCCGCCGATGCAGATTGGCATGCCCCACCGGTCGTTTACGGGCTTGACAAGAGTGTCGATGAGAATCGGGATATGGGCGAACATGATGCAGGGCCTGCCTGTGTCCAGCAATACTCTTGTCCGAGTAAGCTGATCCCTGGTTATCTGGTAGTTGCTGTTGTCAAGGAACAGAAGGTTTATCCCGTGCAATTGCTTGTAATACCAATTCAAGGGTTGGTAAGTCCATAGTCTGTACTCCGAACTCCAGAATTCCCGGTCTCTTGGGATCGCACGTCCCCCCCACTCGTGATTGCCCATGGTGAACCACCAAAAGGCATCAATTGAATCCAGAAGCTTTTTAGCTTTCTCAAGGTTTGCCCTGGTCGGAACGTCCACCAAGTCCCCGGTGATCACCATGAAATCACTTTCCAGGGTATTGAGGTGGTTGAACAGGTTGCGAGCGGTCTGTTCCGGTTTCCGGAAATCGTTTTTCCGCCGGGCCATGAATTCAATCAGTTCCGGGTTGCGGGCATCGCACTCGCAAAGATGTACATCCGTCAGGTGGATAAACTGAAAAGGTTTTGACGCTCCGTTTATTTTCAGTGTCACCTTGGCAGTTGGTTTGAATGGTGCCGCAACAGGAGATAGGGGATCTATTCTTTCTCCGGTATCACAGCCTGCAATAGCCAACGAAAGGGTTCCTGCGCCAACAGATGATAGAAAATCACGCCTGCTTAGATCTTTCATCCAACCCATCTTTCCCTAAAAGAGTGTGTATATAAATGGTGCAATAGCTGATCCTTGGGAGAATACGATCAAGGCTCCCAATAGCAGCAATACAAGAATGATGGGGGCCATCCAGAATTTCCTTCTGGTTCTCATGAACCCCCATAGATCTCCTAATAAATCTAACATCAGTATACGTTCTCCATGTGCTTTTGAGGTCGTTGGGTGCTCTCTATCCAGTAGGATGAGAGGGAATCATCTCTGAATTTTCGATTCATTGCATCTCTCCCGAATAGTTTAAATACCAGGGCCAGGGGTGTAAATAGACCGAAAAAAACGATTCCTAATAGAATTGTTGTATTGAACTTTCCTAGGATGAGGGCTATATGCATCCAGGGTCTGTGCAGCACAATCAGCGTGCCTGGGGCGACTATCGCCCAAAGTGTCAGCATGGCCGATGCTGCCCAGGGAAGACGGGGAATTGGTTTATTAAAGATCAAGGGCAGCACCAGGCCGAACACTAATCCAATAAACAACGCCATTACCAACCCAAATTTTCGATAGTCTTGTTTGTTCAATGTAGGGATTGTCATGACCACTCCTTTAATCAAGTTCAAATTCTTGCTTCCATTTGTCATCCTGATCGATGTTTGGTTGGTCCGATTTGGCAAGCAGGATGTTTTCCATTACCAAATAGTCCATGTGGGTCCGGATGAAACATTGGTAAGCCTCTGCTGGGGTGCAGACAATGGGCTCCCCACGAACGTTAAACGATGTGTTTATCAATACGGGGCAACCTGTCTGCCGCTCAAAATGATCAAGGAGGTTCCAGTAGCGTGGATTGGTTTGTCTGTGCACAGTTTGAACCCTGGCTGATGAGTCCACGTGGGTTACAGCGGGGATTACGGAACGGGGAATCGCGAGTTTTTCCAGTCCCGACACTGGTGGTACATCAGTATTTTCGGGTAGCTGTTTCTCTTTGTTGACCGTTGTCACAATCAGCATATATGGGCTTGACCCATCCATGTCAAACCAGGTTGAAGCAGCTTCGGCTTTGACAGACGGAGCAAACGGCCTGAAGGATTCCCGGTATTTGATTTTCAGATTCATGGCTGCTTGCATGGTTTTGTTTCTGGGATCTCCGATGATTGAACGTCCGCCCAGAGCCCGAGGGCCGAATTCCATTCTGCCCTGGAACCATCCAACAACAGCCCCGTTGGCAACGAGGTCCGCAACCTTGGGTATTAATTGATCATCCTTGAGTCTCCGGTAGTTTGCTTTTATTCCATCCAAGAACAGGGTTATCTCACTGTTGGTAAATGATGGACCCAGGTAGGAGCCTTGTGTCGCGTCCGTTTTGTTGTCAACAGTTCGCTCTTTTTCCAGATAGTCATACCATATGGAATAAGCTGCACCTATGGCGCAACCTGCATCCCCTGCTGCAGGTTGTATCCAGACATTTTTAAAAATGTCCTTTTTGATAAGTTCTCCGTTGGCAACACAATTTAGGGCAACGCCTCCGGCAAGGCACAGATGGTCAACGTTAAATTTCTCCTTGATTGATCCGACAATCTTCAGGATGATATCTTCGGTCACCGCCTGGATCGACCGTGCAAGATCCATCTCTCTTTGGGTGATTTTCGATTCCGGCTTTCTTGGCGAACCGTTGAATAGTGTAGCAAACCGTTTGTTAGTCATTGTCAGACCGGTTGCGTAGTTAAAATAATCCATGTTCAAGCGGAAACTGCCATCGGCTTTCAGATCGACGAGGTGCTCGTAGATGCGATCGACATAGGTGGGTTCACCATAGGGTGCAAGCCCCATGAGCTTGTACTCACCTGAGTTGACCTTAAATCCGGCGTAGTAGGTGAAAGCGGAATAGAGCAATCCCAATGAGTGGGGAAAGTTGATCTCCCACCGGGGGGTGAGCCTGTTCGCCTCCCCCGTCCAAACCGTTGTCGTTGCCCATTCCCCAACGCCGTCAAGGCATAAAATTGCAGCCTTTTTAAAGGGAGACGGGAAAAAAGCGGACGCTGCATGGGCCTGATGATGCTCGGTAAACATCAATGGTGGCAACGCCTTTTTGGGCAATCCGCTTAATTGCGCAAGCTCCTGTTTCAGGGTTTTTTTCAGGAACAGCTTTTCCTTGATCCACACCGGCATGGCAGACAAAAAAGAACGCCATCCCTTGGGAGCATAGGCAAGGTAGGTTTCCAACAGACGTTCAAATTTGACAAGGGGCTTGTCATAAAAAACAACGTAGTCGATATCTTTTAGTTCAAGCCTGGCCTGATTCAAACAGTATATGATGGATTTGGTCGGAAATGCGGGGTCGTGTTTTTTCCTTGTAAAACGCTCTTCCTGTGCTGCGGCAATGATTTCACCATCCGAGAGTAAAGCAGATGCACTGTCATGGTAGTAAGATGAAATACCAAGTATCTTTATGGTCAATTTCTGTTCCTGATGTTTATATCATTTAACGTGTTAATGCTCTGTACTCTACAAATTACATAATCACATTTTTTTTATGTCTATGTCAACTCCAATTCGATTCAAATACATTTAAAGCGGTTCCTTTATCAGAGTATATCTCCACACTTCTATTGGCCTGTCGGCCCTCGTGATCCCCATTTTCTGCAAATGGATCTGTACTACCCAAATCCTTCCACGGCACCACGGCAACCCTACGTGGATCAACATTGTATTCCATCAAGAATTTTGCCACACTCAGGGCTCCGGCAACAAAGAGTTCCCAATTGGAAGGGAAGTTGCTTGTGTGAATTGGCATATTATCGGTATGGCTGGAAATAAATATTCGGCTTGCTTAGTCAGGTTTTAAAAAAAGTTCGGAAGTTGAATTTCATACGAACTTTACTATGCCCTCAAAAAACAAAGTGATTACCAAGCAACCTCAGCTAGTTGTCAGCGCACATTTTTCCGAAAAAGCTGTTTAAGTTAGTACTATGCCTATCCGGTTAGTACAAGCGA
>JAGLMY010000227.1 GCA_023139775.1 bacterium | reverse complement strand
TGCACTTGTGATTACAATTCACCTCCGAATGTCCAACAGCACGAAGGTTATTTCTTTTTGGCCTTCTTTTTGACCTGCTTCGTCACTTTCTTCTTGGCAGCAACAGATTTTGCGGATGTAGTCTTTTCTTTACGCACGTTCTTTCCCTTGGCCGCACCAAACTGCAGACGCACCAGTTTGCGGTAGATACCGTTTTTACGCATGAGCTCCGCGTGCCGGCCGCGTTCCACAATTTTACCCTCATCCACCACAATGATCTGGTTGGCATGCTGCACTGTAGAAAGCCGGTGCGCAATCACAAAAGTGGTCCGGTTGACCATCAGTTTTTCCAAGGCAGCCTGAATCAGGCGTTCGGATTCAGTATCTAAGGCCGATGTTGCCTCATCCAATACCAGGACCGGCGGGTTTTTCAGAATCGCCCGGGCAATGGCCAAACGCTGACGCTGTCCGCCGGAAAGTTTTACTCCCCGCTCACCGATTTGGGTGTCATATCCTTGTTTGGTATGGAGAATAAAATCATGCGCGTTGGCTGCCTTGGCTGCTGCTTCAATTTCTTCCAGCGTGGCATTGGGCTTTCCATAAGCAATGTTGTTGCGAATGGTATCATTAAACAGAATGGTATCTTGTGTGACCAAACCAATCAGCGAGCGAAGAGACTGCACGCCGATCTGCTTAAGATTAACACCGTCAATTAAAATTTGTCCGTTAGTTACATCCATAAAACGCGGGAGCAGATCCACTAAAGTGGTTTTACCCGCACCCGAACGTCCCACAATAGCTAAAACTTCTCCAGCGTGCACAGTGAACTGGATATTCTTTAAAATGGTTTTTTCCGGCTGATAGGCAAAATCCACATTCTTAAATTCAATCTTGGATTTTACAGTCTTTATATGTTTGACATGTTTGGCATCCTGAATAACGGATTCTTTGTCCAGAAGTTCAAAGACCCGTTGCGCGGCAGCCAGAGCTTGTTGAACGGTGTTGTTAATACCGGCAATGGATTTGACCTGGGGATACAGCGAGGCCAGACCGCCCAGAAAAGCAAAAAAAGTTCCGGCTGTGGATTGTCCATTAATGACCTGGGTTCCGGACCAGACAATCATAAAACAGATGCCAATGGAACCGATGAATTCCATCAAGGGTGAGGAAATCGCGGTTTTTCGCAATGCGCGCATGACCAAATCAAAATAATGGCGGAGTTCCTGTTTAAAACGTTTAATCTCATAAGGCTGCATGGCAAAGGCTTTGACCACACGGATACCGGTAATCGTCTCATGTAAAATAGTAGTCACATCCGCCATCTTGGCCTGAGAATCTTTGGAAATTCTGCGCAACGCTTTTCCAATATGAATAATCGGATACACGGCCACCGGAAAGACAAACAGAGAGATAAAGGCCAATTTCCAATCCAAATAAAAAAGCAAACATACCAGGGCTACAATGTGCAGGATGGAACCCATTAAACGTCCCAGCACATTGGAAACCGCTGCTTGCATCAGAGTGGCATCATGGGTAATCCGCGAGATCAACAGCCCGCTCCGCTGGCCATGAAAAAAAGCCAGCTCTTGTTGGAGTAAATGAGCATATAGCTGATTGCGGATATCCATCACAATCCGGTTGCCAATATTGTTAATCAAATAATCTTGACCGTAGGTAAACAACCCTTTGAACAAATAAGTAAGGATTATTGCCGCCGGAACCAGATGCAGGTAAAAAAGCGCCTGGGCTTGATCCGAATTTCCAAACACATTATCCAACACGGGTTTGATCAAATACATACCTATAGCAGTAAGCGCTGCGGTCAGACCCAAACAGATCATGGCTGCAACGATTCTGCCCACATAGGGTTTGGCATAAATGAGTAAACGCAAATACAATTTCATAGTTTTTGTCCTAACCAAGGATTAAAATTTTGGATATTCTAACACATTTCACTCAGGTTGGAACACCATATCCGTGTTTAAAAGGTCGCGGGAAAAAACTAATCCGGATAAACCGGAAC
>JAGLMY010000226.1 GCA_023139775.1 bacterium | reverse complement strand
AGACGCAGATATTTATAGCTTAAGAAATAAATAAATTTTAATCGTAACTACTCAGGTCTGCAAGGAGCAGGGCGGTTTGGTCTTTTTTCAAGCGTGGCAGCGGTAACTGCGGAGATGTGGTTTAGAAAAGCATATCCCCCTATTGCCCGTTACCAGCCTAGACTTTGGTTTTCCGCTTCGCAATGCTTGAAAAAAGACCAAACCGCCCTGCCGGGCGTGAATATTTGAATACTTTTTTACACACCTGAGTAGTTACTTTTAATCTGTATTTATCGGCGTTCATCGGCGGCCAATTTTCTTTCCATTAGTTCACTGACCAGATACTATAAAAAAAGCTGCCGGATCCAATATCTCGAATCAGGCAGCTTTTAGTTTTCCATTCGTGAGGAGTTACCCTGCAACGCCGGAAGCCCCGGACTTCGCCCGGAAGACTTCGCAAACTTCCTCTTTACTGCGGTATCCTAAGAATAACCTCCACCCGGCGGTTCTTTTTACGGCCGGCTTTGGTCCGGTTCGTCGCAATAGGTTTGGTCGGACCCCAGCCTTTAATGGACAATTGATAATCCGGCACATTCTGCTGATCCACCAGGAAGCGGCGAACCGATTCCGCTCTTACGAGGGATAGTTTCATATTCAATTTTTTAGACCCGGTTGAATCCGTATGTCCTTCCAGCACGCACTCGCAGGCCGATTCATCCTGTATCATATAGGCGCTTTTAATAACTTTATCGAACATATCAGCAGTTAAATACGCTTTGCCTGTACTAAATAAAACGCCGCCGATCTTTATGGTGGTACGGTTGTCATTGGGATAAACTTGGCCTTTGACCGGTCTGAGCTTGTCTGTAATGAGTACTTGGTTGTCAGCTTTATCTATATACGTCAATTCATAGCGATACGTCCCGTTATTCGGCATGACCGTGCCTTCTTCGTTCTTGGAATCCCAGACAAACGCCTTGAACAATTCTTCCTGCGTACGGTATGAACGGATAACCTCGCTGGACGCATTAAAAATATCCAGTTTCCAGCTCTTGGTCTCTTTCACAGGCATTCTGATGGAAAAATACACTTTATCCGGGTAAACTTCGTAGTTCTTACTGGTATATAATTTAGGAATTGTATCCACAATAACCAAGGTGCCTTGAACTACTCTGGACCCGTTGGCAGTCTTCAAAGTCAGAGTATAAGGATATTGTACTTTGGAAGAAACGCGTTTTTTGCGATATTTACCGTTCCAGACATACGACTTTTCCGGGAACCCACGGCCTTTAAAGCTTTTTTGCACCTTACCGCGTGTGTTGGTGATTTTTAATGTCCAGGACTGCACTTCACCGATATCATCCGGGATTTTCGGAACAATGGTTAGTTTACCCTTAAAGCCTACAAACTTACCACTCAACTTAGGTATCTTCCCAGCCAAGGTAGGTTGCGGTGTCGGGCGTTTAGTAGGCGTCGGGGTAACGGTTGCGGTTACGGTCACTGTCATGGTTGGTGTTATAGTAGCCGTTGGTGTCAAAAGTGGTGCCACCATAGCGCCGGTATGCCAATCCAGAGAAATTCTCTGATTCCACTCCGGACTCTGTCCTGGATAGGTTCCTAACTCCCTGCCGTAATAAGCCCAATCCAGATTAATAAAACTGGTAACCACTGAAACTCCGGCTGTAGGATACCCTTGATGAATACCACCACGCAGAGCAATCATTCCTGAGAGCAGGAATTCCACACCCACTCGAAATTTGGAAAAATTAATGGCTGCGGCATTGTTGGGTGTATTTTTAAATTCATTATCGCCCTGCCAGTTGAGTTCCACCACATCAACGGCTGCCACCGTAGCCAGATCTTCAAAATTGAGCCAAAGGGGTTGGTAGGCAAACCCGATCTTAAAATTCGGAACCATGATCTCATCCAGCATGCGGGTGTAGAGGTCTGCTACTACCAGCGCAAAGGTGAATTCGTCCGTGGGTTGATACATTACACCAATATCCAAGCCGCCGCCCCAATATTGGGTCATTTCCATATCTTGAATATCTAAAATGTTTTTGTTCTCTTCAAACATCTTGGTCAGCTGAATGGCTTTGATGGTAAAACCGGCGGCCAGATAACCAAACTTAGGAATGTTCCAGCTAAAACCCCAGGCCAAGGTCTCGATGAATCCCTGGCGAATGTTCCAACTGGCTTCCGGCAATAAAATTGCCCCAGTCTCCAACAAGACATCGGAAAAAGGCCAGATACCAAATCCAAAACCAGGCTGAATATATTTCACAGAACCAATGATCGGCGGAATATATTCCATATAACCATGGATTCGGGTATGGGATAGATTGTCCATGGCCTCAATGGTTCCAGGAGACAAATCGCCGCTCATAAAATTACCGACATCACCCGCCAGACTAAAAAGTGTTCCCAAATTATCAAATGATTTGGTATCGATTGCCGCCAAATACGCCGGAAAGGTAAAGCGCCAATATTTAAGTCTGGATAAACCGGCAGGATTATAAAAAATGGCGTTCTCATCATCAGCCACAGCAATAAACGCTCCACCCATACCCATTGGACGAACGCCCTGAATAAAGATACGCTCAGTATTGTCTCCCAGGACAAATTGTTGACGCCGTGTTTCTGCGCCCGTGGAAAAAAACGGCAGCAACAAAAGCATGCCTGTCAAACCCAACAGTATTGTTCTTGGTATGCGTTTGGACATTGAATGCCTCCCGTTTTGCTTACTGATATGCCAGCGTTTCCCAATCTTCAAACATTTTCGTCATTTCAGCAACCATCTCTGCCACATCTTTATTTTCCATATTCGTAGTGGCGACACGCAGGCGTTGCATGGCGGCACTGATATCTGCTTGTATTCCGGTTATAAAACTGAGTGCCGGTTGAAGCGGATCAGAACCGGAAGTGTCCACAATCCAAAGAAAATCTTCCTGCAATTTATCCAGTGTGGCTTGGGACAAATTCCAATCATCAGAACCACTGGTTGGAATATCTGTTTTGCTAAGACCCTGGATGGCAAAATTGCCGCCCAATTCCTGCATTTGAGCCGCCACCTTCAGGGCATAAAACACACCGGCGTTTAAATTAACATTCAGATCCGTAGCTTTATACGGACCTTCTGTCTGCCCCAAGGCAATAGGATCCAAAACGGCAATCACCGTAGTAAGCATGGTAACAACTTCGGAAACGGCACTTACACCCCAAGCTTCCGGAACAATGAATTCAATATCATCCCCGTCCTCACTGTTCATAGTGTTCATCAGCGTATCGAAAAACGAACCTAATGAAAACCCTTGCGCCTTCAAGTAGGCTTCAGCGTATCCTACCCGCGCTTCGGAATCTTTTGGATTATGCTCCATGCCCAAACGGAAATATTCGGCTGCTTTGACATAGTCGCCGCGTTGCATGGCTGCTTTACCGTCAGCGACTAAGACATGAGAATTGGATTCCTTGCCATCCGAATGCATGGCTGTAAACAAATTACATCCGGAAAGGCTTAACGTAATGAAAAGACCGAGAGTAGCATACCGAATATGAGAAGTAAATGTGTTCATGGCTGCCTCACCTCATTTTTTTGAATCATAGCGCAGTAATTTCTGCTGCTTCAATTTGGAAAAATAATTTGTAAATATATTATTAACATTTTTTTAATGATTTGGCTATACTAATTACCAAGAATGAGTAACATGTCAGTGAACAAATGGAAAGAAAATTAACCGCCGA
>JAGLMY010000225.1 GCA_023139775.1 bacterium | reverse complement strand
AGAGGCGATTCATGAATCGCCTCTACGAACATATGGAAATAGGAGTAATTTATGATTAATGCTGTACTCACAAAAATATTCGGGACCAAATCCGATCGTGATGCGAAGCGATTGCAGCCGCGGGTGGATCAAATAAATGATTTGGAACCGGAAATGAAAAAACTTTCCGATGATCAATTACGCGGGAAAACGGATGAATTTCGAAAACGGATTCAAAACGGAGAAACACTGGATGATATTCTGGTTGAAGCGTTTGCGGTTGTCCGGGAAGCTTCGATGCGTACCTTGGGTCTTCGTCATTTTGATGTTCAGATGATGGGTGGCATTATACTGCATGAGGGAAAAATTGCGGAAATGAAGACCGGTGAAGGAAAGACCTTAGTCGCTACCTTGCCGTTATATCTCAATGCGTTGGATGGAAAAGGCGCCCATGTGGTAACAGTGAACGATTATCTGGCTGAACGCGATTCCTTAGGCATGGGTAATTTTCGCGGTATGGGAGAAATCTACCGTTTTCTCGGATTAACGGTTGGTTGCAATAAGCATGGATTGGACCACGTGGAACGGCAACACGCCTATGCTTGCGATATTACCTATGGGACAAACAATGAATTTGGTTTTGATTATTTGCGTGACAACATGGCCATTCATCCGGATGAACGGGTGCAGCGCAAATTGAATTACTGTATTGTGGATGAAGTGGACTCCATCCTTATTGACGAAGCACGGACACCTCTGATTATTTCCGGACCCACGGAAGAGTCCACAGACAAGTATTATCGTATTGATAAAATTATTCCGCGCTTACAAGCTGCCTCGGATTATAAGAAGGATGAGAAATCCAAAACCGTAGTGTTGACCGAGGAAGGAGTCGCGCACGCGGAAAAACTGCTCAATGTGGGAAATCTCTATGATTCCAATAATGTGGAAATACTGCATCATGTGAATCAGGCGCTCAAAGCGCATGTACTCTTTATACGTGATCGTGATTACGTGGTGCAAGACAATCAAGTGATCATTGTGGATGAATTTACCGGACGTTTAATGCCTGGCCGCCGTTTTTCCGAAGGGTTACATCAAGCCTTGGAAGCCAAAGAAGCTGTGCGTATTCAACGTGAAAATCAGACTTTAGCCTCCATTACCTTTCAGAATTATTTTCGTATTTATAAAAAATTGAGCGGTATGACCGGCACTGCGGATACGGAAGCCGAAGAATTTGGGCATATTTATAAATTGGATGTTGTGGTTGTTCCGACCAATAAACCGATGGTGCGTGCGGATTATGGAGATCAAATCTTACGCACTGAAAAAGAGAAATTTAATGCTGTGGTGGAGGAAATAAAGGAGAGCCATCAAAAGGGCCAGCCGGTCCTGGTAGGCACGATTTCCATTGAAAAAAATGAAGAATTGGCAGCTTTGTTGAAACGCCGCGGTGTTCCGCACCAGGTTTTGAATGCCAAGCAGCATGAACGGGAAGCGGAGATCATTGCTCAGGCGGGGCAAAAGGGTGCGGTAACCATTGCGACCAATATGGCCGGTCGTGGTACGGATATTGTGTTAGGAGATGGTGTGCGGGAACTCGGGGGGTTGCATATCATTGGCACTGAGCGGCATGAGAGCCGGCGTATTGATAACCAGTTACGCGGTCGTGCCGGACGTCAGGGTGATTCCGGTTCATCGCGCTTTTATGTATCACTGCAGGATGATTTAATGCGCATCTTCGGCTCTGAGCGCGTGGGTGGAATGTTGGAAAAACTGGGATTACAGGAAGGCGAAGTTATTGAGCACCCCTGGATTTCCAAAGCCTTAGAACGCGCCCAGCGAACTGTGGAAGGGCATAACTTTGATATTCGTAAGCATTTGTTGGAATACGATGATGTGATGAACAAGCAGCGTACCGTAATTTACGATGAGCGTTCAAGCGTTCTGGAAGGTGAGGATTTGCATGATCACATCATGGGCATGATTAATGATATTCCGGCAGATGCATTTCCTGAGATGACGCCGGAAAAGGTATATCCCGAAGAATGGAATTGGGAAACCATTCATACGTGGGCCAAACAATACAATGTCACGTTTCCCTGGACTGATGAAGATATCCCTGCTGTTAATCGTGAAAAACTAACGGAAGAATTCAAAATGCAGGTGGAAAAAGGATTTGGCAATCAGGAGACCTTATTGGGTACGGAGGTCATGCGCCAGTTGGAACGGGCCCTATTATTGCAAATCGTGGATCAACGCTGGAAAGAGCACCTCTATGATATGGATAAATTAAAAGAGGGGATCGGATTGCGCGCGTATGGACAGAAAGATCCTTTGCTGGAGTACAAGCGCGAAGGATTCAATATGTTTGCGGATATGATTATGCAGATCAAACAGGAGCTGATACAACTCTTGTTAAAGATAAAAGCTTTTCAGGAATCAAACGAAGGACCGCGTACTTCTATGCCTTCGCGCTGGACCGAATCGCGTCCGGAATTTATACAACCCCAACAACCACAGCCCCAATCCAATATTCCCGGTGTTATGCCCGGCATGCCGCCTGCCATGGGCGGAGGACCACGCGACATGAGCCGGGCAGTACCTACCGGCGGACCTGCTAAAGCAGAGCCAATCCGTCGTACCCAACCCAAGGTGGGCCGCAATGATCCCTGCCCCTGCGGATCAGGAAAAAAGTACAAGAAGTGCCACGGGCAATAATTGTAGGGAACAGGCATGCCTGTTCCCTACGAAGAAAGCAAACGGAACCCCCGCAAAGCCAGATCGCCGGGATCCGGTATCTCGATACAATTGCCTGTAATCAAGTGAATCAGAAGAATTTGTATGA
>JAGLMY010000224.1 GCA_023139775.1 bacterium | reverse complement strand
GTCCCTATATATCTTTTCCGGTCGGGGCCGATTAAACCGTTCGGGAATGACAACCTAAAAAAACCGCCTAAATGCTCAAACTCCTAATGGAACCGTTTGGCACGCATGCGAAAGAACTTAACTAATGGTCCAATATATGACCGATCGGTCTGCAATTCAATTCCATCCATATTTATTTTTCGGAACAGATCACGTCGCGCTTCCCGCTGATCCCGGTTATATTGAGCATAGGCTTTTCGAACTGCCGCCGAACCGGTCGGCACCAAACGACTGGTTCCCCGTTCCGAATCCTCCATAACCACATACGGAATGTTTGGCAAGGTCTCTTCCCGCGGATCACGTATTTCTATGGCAATCACATCATGCCTGCGGTTGGTCACAGCCAACGCGCGTTCATAGCCGTGGACATGGAAATCGGAAATTAAGAAAACAATGCAGCGCCGCTTTAAAACCTCATTTAAATACTCCAGAACGGGATTGAAATCCGTGCCGTGACCTTCGGGTTGCGCGTATAGCACATCCCGCAAAATTCTGGATAGATGCGAGCCGCCCTTGGCCGGCGGAATAAATTTTTCAATTTGATCAGTAAACAACAATGCGCCTACGCGATCATTGTTTTTAATGGCCGTATAACTGAGCACTGCCGCGATCTCTGCTGTCATTTCCGCTTTGGTTTGCGATTGCGTACCAAATCTTTGTGAGGCCGAAGCATCCACCAACAGCATAATATTAAGTTCGCGTTCCTCAGTAAATTTCTTGATGTGCGGATGTCCGGTGCGCGCGGTAACATTCCAATCAATGGCACGAATATCATCTCCGGGAAAATACTCCCGAACCTCATCAAATTCCATGCCTCGTCCTTTGAACACACTCTCATATTGACCGGCAAATATTTCGTTTACAATACGGCCGGTTCTAATTTCCAGACGCCTGATTTTGGCAATGATTTCTTTGGGTAACATATCGTTATTACATTCCTTCGCAGATTGTCGTGTAGGGGCGAGGTTACCTCGCCCCTACGATCATGGGACTTCCACCCCGTCAAACACGGATTTTACAATATCCTCTGAGGTCAATTGCTCGGCCTCGGCTTCATAAGTCACAATGATCCGGTGTCTCAGCACATCCGGTCCAATGGTTTTGACATCTTCCGGAGTAATAAATCCACGACCGGATAAAAAGGCGTACGCCTTGGCTGCCATGGTAAGACTAATAGTTGCTCGAGGAGAAGCGCCATAGGCTATAAGTTCGCGCATATCTTTCAAGCCTGCTTGTTCCGGTTCGCGCGTGGCAAATACCAAGTCCACGATGTAGTTTTGCATTTTTTCATCAACATAAATTTGAGCGACTATTTCACGTGCTTTGAGTATTTCTTTGGTGGATATCTTGTTTTTCACTTTTGGCATCTCACCCACGGTCATACGCTTGAGTATCTCTTTTTCCTCTTCCCGGGTGGGATAACCAATTTTCAATTTCAAAAGAAAGCGATCCACCTGGGCTTCAGGCAAAGGATAGGTCCCTTGTTGTTCAATCGGATTTTGGGTGGCCATCACCAAAAACGGTTTATCCAAAGGAAAGGTTGTATCACCAATGGTGACTTGGCGTTCTTGCATGGCCTCTAACAAAGCGCTCTGCACTTTGGCCGGTGCCCGGTTGATTTCATCGGCTAGAATCAGATTGGAAAAAATCGGACCGCGCTTAACACTAAAACCAGCACCTTTGGGATTGTAAATCATAGTTCCAATTAAATCCGCGGGTAATAAATCCGGGGTAAATTGCAAGCGCTGAAAATCAGCGTCAATGACTTCTGACAGGGTTTTAATGATCAGTGTCTTGGCCAAACCAGGAACACCTTCCAACAAAACATGTCCATCAGCCAGCAGTCCAATCAACAGGCCGTCGACCAGAGTGTGCTGCCCTACAATAACACGGCCTATTTCCTGGCGTAATTCTTCCACAAAAACGCTTTCTTTTTTGACTTTTTCGTTCAAGGCACGAATATCTTTATTCATACTTACTTCCCTCCCAACAATGCGATTTTTCTGTACAATAACTTATTCAAAAACATAACGCTTGTCAAGTCCTGAAGCTAAAAATAAGTAATATGTCAGTGAAGTGCGTAGTTAAACAAAGATTGTCATTCCCGAGG
>JAGLMY010000223.1 GCA_023139775.1 bacterium | reverse complement strand
GCCCAGGGACAGGGACTGGGCGCTGAGTTTTTCCGGTTCGGCCAGGATTTCAATGGTTCCACAGCCATTAAAACCATTGTGGGTTGGGCTGACTTAAGTTATGCCATTGAGAAATGGGTCATGCACGCCGGTTATGGAATTGACGATCCGGAAGACGGAGATTTAACCGGAGTTGCCAATTTCAGCAATTACCTGAAGAACGAAAGAATTTATGCCAATTTAATTTATACTTTGACCGGCGGATTTAAAATCGGAGCGGAATATACCTATGCAGCCACTGCCTGGTCAAATCTACAGACATTGTATGGAAATCAAGTAATGCTCTCGTTTTTTTATGATTTTTAAGAGGCAAAGAACAGACAAAAAGCCTTCAAGGCAACCAAATTTTTAAGGGAGGAAAAAAATGTTCAACAATAGATGGATCAAAAGCAGTTGGATAAAAGCAGGAGTTTTGGCAATGCTCTTTATAGGGGGAATTGTTGGCGGTTCGGTCGCCGCCAAGAAAAAAGATGTAATCAAAGTCGGTATTTTGCATTCGCTCAGCGGGACCATGTCTATTAGTGAAGTTGCGGTCAAAGATGGGGAATTGTTGGCTATAGAAGAAATTAATGCCGCCGGCGGAATTTTAGGCAAACAAATTGTTCCGGTTATTGAAGACGGAGCTTCGGACTGGCCGACTTTTGCCGAAAAGGCCAAGAAGTTAATTATGCGGGACAAGGTAGATGTAGTTTTCGGTTGCTGGACTTCTGCCAGCCGGAAAGCGGTTTTGCCGGTTTTTGAGAAATATAATCACTTGCTGGTCTATCCGGTTCAGTATGAAGGACTGGAAGCTTCGAAAAACATTATTTATACCGGGGCGACCGCCAACCAGCAAATTATGCCCGGGGTTAGCTGGCTTTTGAAAAACAAGTATAAAAAATTCTATCTCTTGGGCTCGGATTATGTCTTTCCCAGGACCGCGAACCTGATTGTCAAAGCGCAGCTAAAAGCAGAAGGCGGCATCCTGGTGGGGGAAGAATATACTCCGCTGGGACATACCGAGTACAGTACCATCATCAACAAAATCAAAGCGGCCAAACCGGACATCGTGTTTAATTCACTTAATGGCGACAGCAATGTGGGTTTTTTTAAACAGCTGCGCGCTGCCGGCATTACAGCTAAAGATATACCTACCATGTCGGTCAGCATCGCGGAAGATGAAATTCGCGGAATCGGCGCGGAAAATATGCTGAATCATTTCGCGGTATGGAATTACTTTATGAGCATGAAAACACCTGAAAATGAAAAGTTTGTAAAAGCCTACAAGAAACGCTTTGGTCAGGACCGGGTAACCGATGATCCGATTGAGGCGAATTATTTCGGAGTTTATCTCTGGGCCAAAGCAGTAGAAGCGGCCGGCACATCGGATGTAAATAAGGTACGGGTTGCCATGCGCGGCATGAAGTTCAAAGCGCCTCAAGGCTGGGTCTCGATTGATCCGAAAAATAACCACACTCGAAAAATTGTTCAGGTGGGTAAAGTCAATGCCGACGGACAGTTTGATATTCTGTGGACTTCGAAATCACAGGTTGATCCGGATCCATTTCCGTCTTTAGTATCCAACAAGGAAGTATTGGAACCCGGCGTAATCGTAGAAAAGAAATAAGCTAAACACGGGAAAGGGAGCGGCGAAGCGCCGCTTCCTTTCCCTGTCTTTGTAGTTGGCGCTGCCATACTTTAAAAAAGCCCAAAGCGGTCTGGGTTGTAAATGCTAAGTAGTTAACGAATAAAGATTATTGAGGAAGACCATGTCACTGGATATTATACTAAGCCAAATTTTTAACGGATTAAGCCTGAGCTCGATTCTCTTGATGATCGGCATGGGTCTAAGCATTACTTTCGGCATCATGGGTGTAATCAATTTTGCCCATGGAGAATTTTTAATGATCGGTGCGTATACAGTATTTATTGTACAGGTGATATTCGCGAAATTACTCGGACAGGCTTTTCCCGGGATTTCCTTTTTGATTGCCTTGCCGCTTTCATTCTTTGTGGCAGCCGGAATCGGCTGGCTTTTGGAAAAAGTCCTTATTCGCTTTTTATATGGGAAGCCTTACGAGACACTGCTCGCTACCTGGGGTGTTAGCCTGATACTGCAACAGGCAGCGCGTAATATTTTTGGCGCGAACAATGTGGATGTAGCCAGTCCCAAATGGTTTGAGCATGGAATTCAAATTACGCAGGGTTTGCAGCTTCCGTACAACCGGCTATTTATTATAGGGTTAAGCAGCCTATGCTTAACCGGGATGTTTATTTATCTTTACCGGACGGTTAAGGGGAGGAAAATACGGGCGGTAATGCAAAATCGCAGAATGAGCGCGTGTCTGGGAATTCCAACTCCGAAAATTGACGCTTTTACATTTGCTATGGGGTCCGGGGTAGCCGGCGTTGCGGGTTGTGCGGTAAGTTTGCTAGGTTCCATCGGGCCGTCCCTGGGGCAGAATTATATTATCGACGCATTCATGGTGGTTATTCTTGGTGGCATAGGAGGTTTGGCCGGAACTATAGCCGGGGCGCTGGTTATAGGGATTTCGAGTTCAATCTTTGAATTTATCAGTACCACCAGTATGGGGAAAGTTATCGTATTTACATTGGTTATTATATTTCTGCAGTGGAAACCGCAAGGCTTGTTTTCATTGAAAACCAGGGCCTTGGATTAATATGATGAGGACAACAATGAAAAAGTGGATGCCTTTTATCATCACGGCAGTAATTTTGCTGGCAGCGCCGGTATTTCTCTCGGATTTCAGGCTGAACCTGATGGGGAAATATTTAACTTTTGCGATAGTAGCATTATCCATTGATTTGATCTGGGGTTATACCGGGATACTGAGTTTGGGACACGCGGTATTTTTTGGATTGGGCGCATACTGCATGGGCGCGTATCTTAAATTACAGACCGAAGCTTTGCCGGATTTTATGCTGTGGTGCGGGCTGACGGAGTTGCCCTGGTTTTGGGTTCCTTTTCAATATTTTGGATTTGCCCTGCTCATGGCAATTTTACTTCCTGTTATGGTGGCAATATTAATAGGTCTGCCGACGTTTAGAGTCGGTATTAAAGGGGTTTATTTTTCAATTCTTACCCAGGCATTGGCATTGGTTTTTGTGATTTTATTCATCGGGCAGCAAATGTATACCGGAGGGACTAACGGAATTACCAACCTGCAGCATATTTTTGGACACTCATTGGGAGACGTAAGCACAATGCGCTGGCTGTATCTGGCAACCGTAGTTTTGCTGGGGCTCTGCTATCTGTTCAGCCGTTGGCTGGTCAACAGTCGCTTGGGAAGAATATTAGTGGCGATTCGCGACGGCGAAAACCGGGCGAAGTTCCTGGGATACAGCCCCCAAAACATTAAATTATTAATCTTTTCAGTTTCAGCCGGGTTGGCAGGACTGGCCGGAGCATTTTTTATTCCGCAAGTTGGAATCATATCGCCATCCATGCTGGGAATTTTGCCGTCCGTGGAAATAGCGGTCTGGGTGGCAGTCGGCGGAAGAGGGACGCTGAGCGGGGCAATTCTGGGAGCGATTTTGATAAGCGCTGCCAAAAGTTTTTTTAGTGAGTATTTTCCCGGAGCCTGGCTGTACTTTTACGGCGGATTATTCATTATAGTGGTGCTTATGTTTCCCCAAGGGCTGATGGGTTTTATACGAAAATACGCGCCCCGATTACAATTAATAAGGCTGTGGTCATGACGACGGATAATATTCTGGAACTTAAAGAGGTTACTGTCAATTTTGACGGGTTTAAGGCGCTGAATAAGGTCAATCTGGCAGTCAAATACGGCGAACTACGGGTATTAATCGGGCCCAATGGCGCAGGCAAAACTACGATTTTTGACGCGGTTAGCGGAAAAGTACGCCCGGAAAAAGGGGAAATATTTTTCCGGGACAATAATATTGCCGGCCAGGCGGAAAATAAAATTGCCAACCTCGGAATTGCCAGAAAATTCCAGACTCCGACTATATTTGATAATTTGACGATATTTGAAAACATGGAATTAGCGGCCGTTAAAAATAAGGGGGTTTTTAACGCGCTTTGTGTTTCCATCAGCAGTGAAGAAATTGAGAGAATTCACCAAATGCTGGAGACCGTGGGATTAGAAAAAAAATATACTGAACGGGCGGGAGTTCTGGCGCACGGAGAAAAGCAGTGGTTGGAAATCGGTATGAGTATGGTCCGGAAGCCGGCGCTCTTGCTGGTGGATGAACCGGCGGCAGGCATGACCGGTAGGGAACGAGACAAAACCGGAGAACTTTTGAAATCCATTGCCCGCTTGAGAACGGTTCTGGTGGTTGAGCATGATATGGAATTTATAAGGAAGATTGCGGAAAAAGTAACGGTATTGCATGAAGGTTCGGTATTGTGTGAAGGTACTATGGCGGAAGTGCAAAATAATCCGGTAGTAATTGACGTTTATTTGGGACGAACGGAAGAAGGTTAGATCAAAATGCTGAAAATCAATCAATTAAACAGCGGTTATGGGGGAACCAAAATTCTGCGGGACCTGAATATGGAAATTCCTCAGGGGCAAGTTATTGCGTTGATGGGAAGAAACGGCATGGGCAAGACCACTTTGCTTAAATCGATCATGGGAATAATATCCCCGGAGAGCGGAGAAATTCTTTTTGCCTCGAAAGAGATAACGAGTATGCCCACGGATGAAAGAGTCAGATTGGGGATTGGTTATGTTCCGCAGGGCAGGGAAATTTTTCCTTATTTAACGGTTGAGGAAAACCTGCTGCTGGGCTTGGAGGCAAAAGGGGTAACCGAATACCGTATACCGGAAGGCATATATGAATTATTTCCGGCTTTACGGAGAATGCTTTCCCGGAAAGGCGGAGATTTAAGCGGAGGGCAGCAGCAGCAATTAGCCATTGCCCGGGTTCTGGCAGCCGAGCCCAAGCTGCTCGTTTTGGATGAACCAACCGAAGGAATACAACCATCGATTGTCCACGAAATAGAGAATATTATCCGGTTTATCAAGGAGCAAAAAACCATATCCGTTTTATTGGTTGAGCAGTATGTGGATTTCGCGCTGCGTTTGGCGGATAAATATTACCTGCTAGAAAAAGGCTCAATAGTTTCTTCCGGCAGGACTGCGGAAATTAACCGGGAAATTATCAATAATCATCTGGCAGTGTAATTTATATTAAGGGAGGGACCACTATGAAAATGATCCTGGCCATCGTAAGGCCGGAAAAAGCGAAAGAGGTTGAAGACGGCCTGAAAGCGGCGGGTTTTTCCTCATTAACTGAAATTAGTGTCCGCGGCCGCGGGAAGCAGCAGGGTATTGTCATCGGAGGGATGAAATACGAGAAACTGCCCAAAGAACTTTTAATGATTACCTGCCAAGACAGTGAGCTCGACCAAATTACGGAAATCATTATTAAGCAAGGCCGTACGGGAAATATCGGCGATGGGAAGATATTTGTCATTAATGTAGAGGATGTCATTACCATCCGCGCCGGTGAACACGGGGAAAAGACTTTATAGAGGAGGTAAATAAGCATGCATCTTACGAACAGAGAAAAAGAAAAGCTGTTATTTTACATGGCCGGCCAAGTAGCCCTGGCACGAAAAGGCAGGGGAATGAAATTAAATTATACCGAAGCCATGGCCATAATTTGCTGCGAAATTATGGAAGGCGCGCGAGAAGGGAAAACCGTGGCTCAGTTGCAGGAAGAAGCCGTGAGTTCGTTAAAAAAAGAGGATGTGATGGACGGAGTGGAAAGTATGCTGACGAGTGCGCAAGTAGAAGCAACTTTTCCGGATGGCACAAAAATGGTAACCGTGATTAATCCTATCAGGTAGGAGGGGAACAATGAAACCAGGGGAATTTATACCAGCGAAGAAAGAATTGATACTAAATGAAGGCCGGAGAACGGATAAAGTACTGGTGAAAAATTCCGGTCAGCGTCCCGTACAAATCGGGTCGCATATCCATTTTTTTGAAGTTAATAAAGTCTTGATTTTTAAGCGCCGGACAGCTTTTGGCATGCGCCTGGATATCCCGTCCGGCTCAGCCGTAAGATTTGAACCCGGTGAAGAGAAAGAAGTCAACCTGGTTGAATTAGGCGGCACCAAAGATGTTTACGGGCTGAACAATTTAACCAACGGGCATACATCATCACCATATTGTTTTCAGGATTCAGCGGAAAAAGCTAAAGTTAATGGTTTTAAGGAGGCATGAAATGGCTTGCAAGCTTAACAGCAGAGAATACGCGGACAGTTTTGGCCCGACCACGGGTGATAAAGTAAGATTAGCGGATACGGAATTATTTATAGAAGTTGAAAAAGACTTTGCGATTTACGGCGATGAGTGCAAATTTGGCGCGGGCAAAGTAATCCGTGACGGCATGGGACAAGCCGCATTTGCCCGGCGTGATGAAGGTGTTTTGGATTTAGTAATTACCAACGCCTTAATTATAGATTATTGGGGAGTGGTTAAAGCGGATATTGGAATAAAGGACGGCAAAATAGCAGGCCTTGGCAAGGCGGGTAATCCGGATATTATGCACGGCGTGGATAAAAATATGGTGATCGGAGCTTCCACCGAGGTTTTGGCAGGGGAAGGCTGTATTGTCACTGCCGGAGGAATTGATTCACACGTACACTTTATATCTCCGCAGATTGTAGAAGAAGCCATGTCCTCAGGAATTACGACTATGCTGGGTGGCGGAACCGGGCCGGCCACAGGAAGTTATGCCACCACAGCGACTCCGGGTAAATGGAACCTGGAGCGCATGTTGGGGGCGGCCGAGGCTTTTCCAATGAACCTGGGGTTTTGCGGGAAAGGTAACGCTTCTTTTCGGCAACCGTTGCAGGAACAGATCGAAGCCGGCGCCATTGGATTGAAGCTGCATGAAGACTGGGGCTCGACCCGCGGCGCCATTGATTCCTGCCTGGATGTCATGAATGAATATGACGTACAAGCCTGTCTACATACGGACACGCCCAATGAAGCCGGATTTGTCGAAGATACAATTGCGTCCATCAACGGGCGGACCATTCACGCTTATCACGTCGAAGGCGCCGGCGGCGGTCATGCGCCTGATGTTATCAAACTTTGCGGAGAAAAAAATATTATATGCTCGTCAACCACGCCCACCCGGCCGTATACCATTAATACGGCGGAAGAACATTTATATATGTTAATGGTCTGTCATCATCTTGATCCCAAGATCAAAGAAGATGTGGCGTTTGCCGGTTCGCGGATCAGGGCCAACACCATGGCGGCAGAGGATATTCTGCATGATTTAGGCGCGATTTGTATTATCAACTCAGATGCCCAGGCTATGGGTCGAACCGCGGAAGTGATAACCAGGACCTGGCAGTCTGCGGATAAAATGAAAAAACAGAGAGGCCAATTGAAAGAGGACGCGGCCGGCAATGATAATTTTCGCATAAAACGGTATATTGCTAAATATGCCATCAATCCGGCGATAGCACACGGCATTTCAGATTACGTTGGCTCTCTGGAAAAAGGAAAATTTGCGGACATCGTACTCTGGAAACCGGAATTTTTCGGAGTAAAGCCGGAAATTGTAATCAAAGGCGGTATGATAACTTACGCCGCCATGGGAGAAGCCAATGCTTCTATTCCGACCGTCCAGCCGGTTATGGGAAAATATATGTATGGCGGATTCGGAAAAGCCGTTGCCCAAAACAGCATCACCTTTGTTTCCGGAAGTGCGTATAGAAATAATATTGCGGAGAGGTTAAAACTGGAAAAAATTGTTTTGCCCGTGAGGAACTGCCGCCAAATCAACAAAGATAGTATGATCTATAATTCTTATACGCCCAAAATTGAGGTTGATTATAAAAATTATCAAGTCCGGGCGGATGGCGAACTCTTGAGCTGTGAACCGGCCACAGAACTGCCTCTGGCACAGCGCTACTTTCTTTTTTAAATATTGTTTAACCAAGTCCGAAATCGCCGCAATGAGAGGGAGACGTTCATGAATTAGGATTTTGCGGCATATAAAGCTATGGCCAAAAGCAGAGAATGCACAAGTG
>JAGLMY010000222.1 GCA_023139775.1 bacterium | reverse complement strand
GCCGCCTCATCGCCTTGAGTCCGGTCAATCCACCACTGAGTGGAGCCATCCGTATAATAAGGATCATTGAAAACTCCATTGGGTGTGAAGGTAGTAGAGGACGCAGCAGCATAAACACGGCCGTTCGGCTCCACATATTCAATCAGAGCGTTTTCTTTCATGTCCGCAATTGCTGCGCTAACGGATTGACCCTCCGGTAAGCGTAATAACTCCCAATCCTTCATACGGTTTTTTTTCTTCACTTGTGTTTTGAAATGCTTATGAAAAGCGGCTTGTGCTGTAATCTTATTCACCGCGCTGGCCTGAACTTGCGTATTAAAAAGGTTACAATCAGTGGTGGTAAAGACAGAGCGGTATTTTACAATCACTTCACCGGGGATATAATCATTAGTTTTTTGAGAAGGATGGGGCAAAGTGGGTAAACTGCTTTTATCAGGCCGGGTTTGAGACCAGGCTGAGGCACAGATAAAAAGAACAGAAAAGATACAGAATATGGTTTTTTTTAACATAATCCCCTCTTTTTGATCTCTATACTGTAGAGACGCGATTAATCGCGTCTCTACGAATAAAATCATCATCTCATACAAGCTTTAAAAACACATATATTTTATCGCAAATTTCTGCTTCTGTCTTCAGAATTTCCGCCAAAGCAACATACCAAGGCAGCCTGTTTTCTTCTTCCGGCCTGGCACCGGCACAAATCCTTTCCCAGGCACACGTCTTTACTGTTTACAAAAGCCGGCGACATTACTATAATATCGCTTGTCTAAAGTTTTCATTCCAAGGGGGGTATTTCGATGCCAGTTCATTCCCATCGTAAACCGGATTATGATTTGGGCACCACTAAATCCGGCATTGAACCCAGTGTGGCAGGAGCGCTTGCCTACCTGCTAGGATTTGTGACTGGTATCTTTTTCTACATTTTGGAAAAAGACAATCCTTTTGTCCGTTTCCATGCTCTGCAATCCACCATGGTATTTGGCGGTCTCTTTGTGATTATCATGGTGTTAAAAGTTATCCCGATCTTAGGCTTTATTCTGAATTTTTTCCTGTCCATTGCGGCTTTTTCGATCTGGCTCTTTATGATGGTAAAGGCTTCTCAAGGTATTGCTTTCAAGCTTCCTATTGTAGGTGATATTGCTGAACGCAATATTTGATACGATTTCATATATTTGATTTGTGGGCGGGTTTGGAACCCGCCCCTACGACAAAGGGCGGATTTTTATTCCAGAGTCTTCTTTAAATTAAAGAGGCTTAAGTAGAACGACGAAAACACAATCTGAATACCCAGTAAAATAGTAAAAACAGAAATAATCGCCAATTTAGTTACCGGAATATTGACACTGCCCATACTGGCTGAAACCTTGAGCAAGGTGCTGATAGTACCTCCGCTGATCACCAGACCCAGAAATAAGACTATACTGCCAATCACCAGACCCAGTTCCAGATTGAAGTACTTATTGATCCAGCGGCTCAAGCCATCCTCGTCCATCAGACCCTGGGAAGTATTAAAGATAACCGCATACACGCCGAACAAGCCGATCTGCAACCCCATAAACAAGAGCGCGTTGGCAAACATGGCTGTGGACAGCCCTAAGGGAATGTTTAAAAAACTGACCTGATTCTGAATAAACAAGAGCAAGGACAAGCTCAAACCAGCTAAAAAGATAACCAATCCGGGCAGCAAGAATAAGTAGCGCGGCGCCAACAGCAGGATAAAACGGAGGTGCCGCCAGCCATCCCGAAATGTGTGCAAATTGGGCACCCGGTCCGGTAAAGTAGCATAATAATCAATCGGAAACTCAACCATTTTCAATTTCTTCTGCGCCGCTTTGATAACCATTTCAGTCGCAAATTCCATGCCATTGCAGCGTAATTTAAGGGATTCAATTGCCTTTTTAGTAAAACCACGCATCCCGCAATTGGTATCCGAAATTTTGGAGCCGTAGAATATATTCATAATCGTGGTCAATACCGGAGTTCCCACATAGCGGTGGAGCCAGGGCATGGCATTTTTTTCGATCTTACCGCGTAAGCGGCTGCCCATAACCAGCTCAGCACCCTGCTTTAATTGTTCAATAAACTTGGGAATTTCCAAAAAATCATAGGTGTTGTCCCCGTCACCCATAATGATGTATTTTCCCTTAGCCTCAGCAATTCCGCGTTTCAAGGCGCTGCCATACCCGCGCATGGAATGCGACACCACCCGGGCCCCGGCTTTTTGGGCTATTGCTGTCGAGCGGTCTGTGGAACCGTTATCCACCACCACCACCTCACCCATCATCTTTACCTGTTTGAAAGCTTTTTGCGCCTTTTGAATACACACTTTCAGGGTCTTTTCTTCATTCAAACAAGGGATAACCAGACTGATATCAAATTTACTCATTTTGTCCTCTGCTTTCCGATTCCTATGAGTTTCATCCAATCCGTGAAGTTCGACAATCTGAAAAGTTGCCGTATGGAGAGGTCTGTAAGTATTTTTTTGAGCACGTACCAGGGACGAAAATAAAAACCCCAAAAAGCCCGGCGCCGAAAGTCATCTACTTCCGCATGGGTTAATTGGTCGGTATTCATAATGGAGTTGCCGCCAAAATCATATTGCGACCATTTTTCCGCGCACACCCACCCCTTGGCTTTGGCCATTTCACCCAGCTCAGTCCCAGGATACGGCACAGCACAATAACACTGCATGTAATCAATACCCAAGCGTTTCATGAATTTTAAGGTCTGTTCCGCTGTTTCCCGGGTTTCGCCCGGCAAGCCAAAAATAAAGTGACCCATGGTCTGCAACTTAAATTTTTTACAGATCGCAACCGCGCGCTCGATTTCCGCTATGGTCTGCTTTTTCTTGGCTAGATCGAGTATTTCCTGGCTGGAACTCTCGATTCCCAACCCTACCAAATAGCAGCCGGCTTTTTTCATAGCTGCCACGATTTCTTCGGTCAAAGAGCTGACCCGGGTAGTGGCTGCCCACTTGATGTTTAAGTTGTTTTTAAGGATGGCATCACAGAGTGTTAGGACATAATTTTTATCTAAGGTAAAGGCTTCTTCCCAAAACAGGAATTCCTGTATGCCAAATTCTTCCTGACATTGCTTGATTTCCCGGATCACATACTCTATGGAATGCTTGCGCAGCTTTTTTCCGTAAAAGGTCTTTACAATGCAATAGGTGCAATCAAAAGGACAGCCGCGCGCGGAATTGACCAAAGTATAAACCTTGTTGTTGTGCGGCAAGCGATAGCGCTCGTTTTTTAGCAGCTTACGATTGGGCCTGGGCAACTTGTCCAGATCCTCCAACAAGGGACGAATCTCCGTCATGCTGATCTGATTGTTTTCTTGGTAGATAATGCCGCGGATGGTACTCAATGGTTTTTTGCCTGTGGCAAACGCTTCCAGCAACTCCATAAACGTTTCTTCCGGTTCACCCACCATGGCCACATCCAGAAAAGGATAATTGGCATATCCCTCTTTTTTCAGCATGGTAAAGTACACCCCATAGGTAACCAGTTTTATCTCTGGAAAAGCTTTTTTAATGGCTTTGGCAACAGCCATATCCGCGTCAATAGAGGGAAATCCGGTATTGACCAACAAGCAGTCCGGAGCAAAAGACCGAATGTCTGCCAGCAGTTCTGCCATACTCGGGGGTTCCACATTGCCATCCAATAAACGGACTTCTCCCCATTTCTGGGCCAGGGTTCCCAGCAAAGCCAGGGAGATGGGCGGCCAGGCAGTGGCCCAGGAGGAGGCTTTTTGCATACAACGGCCTTCACGAATAAATTGATCTTCATTTTTTAGAGTAGGATTTAAAATATAGGTTTTCATTCTGATAATCAGTGCCCATATGAATATTTTTGTCATCTTCAGTAGGGAACGTTCGCAACCAAAGGGAATCCCTTATTTTTCAATAAGCCTTCCGGTTGGGGGAACGTTCCCTACAAAATTATTGTTTAGGTAGTTTATCATATTTCCTTTAGAACACAAGGATATTTCTCTTTCGGATTTCTCTGGAAACCGATAAATTACATTAATTTTACATTTATAGCCGGGGCTGTAGGGAACGGTCGCAACCAAAGGGAATCCCTTATTTTTCAATAAGCCTTCCGGTTGGGGGACCGTTCCCTACGCTCGCTGCTGTCTATCCATCCAGGTTTGCAGAATTAAAACCGCGGCTAATTTATCAACTGCTTGTCTTTGTTTACTTCCTGACATGCCGCTTTCAGTGAGCACACGTTGTGCTGCCACAGTGGTCAGACGCTCATCAATGTACTGAACCGGAACTTTCGCCTGTTGGCTTAAGCGTTCCCCAAACTCCCTGGCAGCCAGCGCTTTTTCACCCTCCTGGCCACTCATGTGCCGCGGTAAGCCGACCACCAACAGGATGACCTCTTTCTCCAGAATAAGTTGGGTCAGTTCTGACAGGCAGGTCGCTTTTTTATTGCGAATGGTGGTAAGTGGCTGGGCAGTAATGCCCAAAGGATCTGATATAGCCACTCCAATCCGGCGAGCGCCAAAATCCAGACCCAGGACACGTCCGGTTTTTTTCATCACATGCGGCCGGAACGCAATATGGCGATGATCAGCAGAAAGCCAAAAAAACCTGACATCAAAAAGCCAATCAAGCCTAAGATGGAAAATCCTCCCCACTTAGGACCAATCTGCGAAGATAAAATCAAGGAAGAGCCCACAATCAAGGCCGCAATGACCAGGGAAAACGAGAGCCGATTTCCGACTCGATCCAGCTTGTGCTGCAGCTCTTCCAGTCCTTTGTGCTCAAATTCAATCTTTAACCGGCCATGCTGCAACTTTCCCAACAGGTCCTGCAATTGATTGGGCAAACCTTTTAAAAACCGCCAAAGATCCTGCAGTTGGTCATACAACACGCGGGCAATCTGTTCCGGCTTGTAACGACGGCGTAGAATAACCTCAGCCATGGGTTGGACTGCATCTATCAAGTTCAATTCTGGGTTCAGTTTTCTGGCCAGGCCTTCCACACCTAGAAAAGTTTTAGCCAGAATGACAAAATCCGGCGGCAAGGTAATGCGGTATTTCATACTCAAGCCGATCAAATCCTGCAAGGCTTTGCCAAATGATATCCGTTCCACTGGAAAATCATAATACTGTTCTAAAAAAATTCCGGTATCGCGCTTTAACCTCCGGCGATCAACACCCTCATCCGCGGTACCCAAGCGCAAATAGGCGTCCACCAAATTGTCGCTGTCTTTACTTACCAAGGCCAGGAGCATATCGGTAAATGCGACCACTGTTTCCGTATCTAAACGTCCTACTTGTCCGGCATCCAAAAAAGCCAATTTGTTCTCGACCGTCAGTATGAAATTACCGGCATGCGGGTCAGCGTGAAAAAAGCGATCCTCCAAAGTCATGTAAATGTAGGCATCAAACAAGGATTGAGCTAGTTTGCTTTTCGCGTCTGTGGTCATACGGTTGGGTAAATCGGTCAGTTTCCTGCCTTCGATATACTCTAAAGTCAAGCACCGGGAGGATGTCAGGGACCAATATACTTTGGTAAAATGATAGCCTGGACGGTTTTTAAAATTTTTGGTAAAGTGTTCCAGATGCCGGGCCTCGGTCATAAAATCCAATTCCGCGATAATAATTTGTTCAAATTCATCGATAAACTCAACCGGCTTTCGCGGTAGAGCCACGTCTCCCAGCTTTTCCCAAGCTCGAGCCAAAAACCGTAAAATCTCCAGATCCGACTCCACTACACGTTTTAATCCGGGCCGCTGTACTTTTACCACTACTTTTTTATTGTCTTTGGTCACAGCCGCATGCACCTGGGAAATGGAGGCAGCTGCGAACGGAGTTTTAGTAAAGGATTTAAATATTTTACTCACCGGACCGCCCAAGGCATCGTAAACAATACTTTCTGCGCTGGGTTCTGTAAAGGGAGCGACCCGGTCTTGTAATTTGGATAATTCCTTGATAAAGTCCGGGGGCAGGAGGTCCGGACGCATGGAAAGTATTTGGCCCATTTTAATAAAGGTAGGACCCAATTCCTCCAGCATGAGACGTATACGTGTTGGTACTGAGGCTGTGATTTTTTTTTGGCGTGTTACCCGGCTTTTAGCCGGCAAATACCCTTCCAAATGCAAGCGATCAATAAAAAAACCAAACCCATGACGGGTTAAAATTGTCAGAATCTCACCAAAACGATTGATATCCTGAATGGCATTGCCAATATTTGGAAGCAGAATCATTTAACTGTTTTCACTAGATTTTTTTTGAACAGTCGTGGTTTTTTTTACTGTCTTCCTGGCAGTCGACGCGGTCTTGTTTTTCCTGGCCAGTTCACGCTCCAAATCATGGATGCGACGTTCCGTTTTTTTTAGCTGATCTTGGGTTACCAGATTGATCTTCTTAACAGCAACAGCCACTTGTTCATTGATGGTATGCTCAACATCTTTGCGCGTGCTTTCAGCGCGTTTCATCATATCGTTCACCAATTTGCGGCCCTCTTTTTCCCGGATTTTGCCTTGGGCAATAAGTTCCCGGACCACAATTTTAGCTCGGTCCTTGGAAAGACTAAGCGCCCCTACACCTGCTAAAAAGATTTTTTTAAAATGATCCATGGTAAAACCTCCTTGAATTGTGTGGGCGAGGTGACCTCGCCCCTACGGCATTTGTTGATCGGGCGACCGCCAGGGTCGCCCCTACACATTAATGCAAATTCGAAATTCTAATAACCTAACCCGGACAAGCCGGAATCAAATTTAGCCGCCGATACACGCCGATATACGCAAATTAAAAATCTTTTTTATCCATTAAGCTATAAATATCTGCGTTTATCTGCGTGTATCGGCGGTTAATTTTCTTTCCATTTTGCAAAGAATTTCAGTTGTGTGGGCGAGGTCATCTCGCCCCTACAGGCATATGTTGATCGGGCGCACTCAGTGCGCCCCTACGGTTAATTCGCCGTCATTTTTTCAATAACGGCCTTGGTGGCTTCCAACGCTTTAGCCATCTGTTCAGGTTTTTTTCCGCCTGCTTGTCCAAAATCAGGCCGGCCACCGCCCGACCCCTCAATCTGCTTGGCAATTTCACGCACCAAATTCCCGGCATGTATCTTTTTACCGGCTAGATCTTTGGTCGCCGCGGCAATCAATGAGGCTTTGCCTTCTGCCACACTGCCCAAGACCACCATACCTGAACCCAGCTTTTGTTTTAGTATATCTGCTGCAGCCCGCAAGGCATTGGAATTAAATCCGGACAATTCCGCCGCAATGTAGGTAATGCCGTTTATATTCTGCGCCTGCTTTACCAAATCGTCAACATTTTTACCGGCTTGCTTGAGCTGATTTTTTTCCTTCTCTTTTTCCAGTTCCCGGACCCGTGCCAGCAATTTCTCGACCCGGGTGGGAATCTCGGCTTCCGCGGTACGCAGAATTCCACTCACATCCCGCAGCACCAACTGTTGGCGTTTAGTTTCCCGAAAAGCATAGTCCCCGGTAATGGCCTCGATCCGACGCACACCGGCCGCCACGCCGGCTTCAGAAGTAATGCGAACCATACCGATATCTCCGGTTGCCCGCACATGCGTGCCACCGCATAATTCACAGGAAAATTCTTCGATTTGTACCATGCGCACTACGTCTCCGTACTTTTCACCGAACAAAGCCATCGCGCCCCTGGCTTTGGCTTCCTCGATTGCTACTTCCTGGATCACAACCGGTTGATTTTCCAGAATATGGACATTCACAATTTCTTCAACGCGATCCAATTCCCGTTGCGTGACTGCCTGGAAATGGCTAAAGTCAAAACGGAAGCCAGCCGGCCGCACTTCTGATCCGGCTTGTTCCACATGCTTGCCCAATACCTGACGCAAAGCTGCGTGTAAAAGATGCGTACCCGTATGATTCCGGACTGTAGCGCGACGCTCGGAATGTTTAATCGCCGCCTTTACGGATTCATTCAGCCTTATCTTGCCCTGCCTTACCTGGCCGTAATGCAAATACAAGCCTTCCGGACTTTTCAACACATTAGTGACTTCCATTTTACCGTTCGCGGTAATAATTTCTCCCTGATCCGCCACTTGACCGCCGGAAGCCGCATAGAAAGTGGAGTGGTTGAGAACCACAATAATATCATCCCCGGCCTGTGCCTGCTCAACCTGCTTATCTTTATGGATCACGGCCATAACCTGCGCATTGGTATTGTACTCCTGGTATCCGCAAAAATGAGTAGGCGTCAATTTCCCGCCCAGCTCACGAATCAGGGGCGCGAAATCTTTCTCACCGCTACCCACCCAGGCAGAACGAGCGCGCTCACGTTGTTCTTTCATGGCCTGCTCAAAACCTGCCTCATCTAAAACCAGTTTATGCTCCTGCGCAATTTCCCTGGTCAAATCCAGAGGAAAACCGTAGGTATCATACAGTTGAAAAATTTGTTTGCCGGGAATACTGCTTTTTTTCTCCTTTTTCATCTCCGCAATAATATCGTTTAATATGGCCAGACCGGAATCCAGCGTATGTTGAAAGCGGTCTTCTTCCCCCTTGACCACAGCCACTACATGCTCGCGACGTTCGGCAATCTCCCCATAGGCGCCTTTCATCAGCTCCACCACATAAGGAACTAAGCGATACAGAAAAACATCACTGGTCCCCAACAATTTCCCATGCCGCACTGCCCTGCGCAAAATCCGGCGCAACACATAGCCGCGACCCTCATTGCCGGGCAATATGCCGTCTGTTATCAGAAAGGCAGCGCAGCGAATGTGATCCGCGATCACGCGCAGGGAGCTGTCACTTTTGGCATCCTTGCCATATCGCGTCATGGTTTCTTTGGCAATGGCTTGAATCAACGGCTGGAACAAATCCGTATCAAAATTGGTTGGAACTCCTTGACTGACCGCGACCAAACGCTCCAACCCCATGCCGGTATCAATATTTTTTTGGGGCAAAGGTTGCCTGCTGCCGTCCGCCTGCCGGTCGTATTGAGTAAACACCAAATTCCATACTTCCAAATAGCGATCCTCATCCTCATCCGGTCCGGCTTCGGGTTTGCCGGCTACCGGACCAATATCATAGAGAATTTCACTGCAGGGACCACACGGCCCGGTCTCTCCCATGGTCCAGAAGTTAGTTTCCTCTCCCATACGCACAATCCGTTTTTCGGGAATTTTAACCTCTTCTTTCCAGATCGTATACGCTTCATCATCCTCACGGTGAATAGTAACCCAGAGTTTGTCCTGATCCAAACCAATAACCTTGGTTAAAAACTCCCAGGACCAGACAATGGCCTCCTTTTTAAAATAATCACCAAAAGAAAAATTACCCAGCATCTCAAAAAAAGTATGGTGCCGGGGCGTAAAACCTACATTTTCAATATCATTGGTTCGCAGGCATTTCTGTGAAGTCACGGCCCGGGTAAAGGGTTTGGCACCGGTTCCCATAAAATACGGCTTGAACTGGACCATACCTGCCACTGTAAAAAGCACAGTCGGATCATCCGGCACCAGGCCGGCGCTGGGTTGATGGATATGACCACGCTCTTTAAAATACTCAATGAATTTTCGACGGATTTCATTGCTTTGCATACTTGCCTCCAACAGCGTTTTTAGGTATTGTCAAAATATTTTATCTTCAATTCTTTAAACTATTGGTAATTCAGGATTTTTCTTGTTTTATAGGTATCTCCCCCATAATAAAATATCTTAAAAAGATCCACCACAAAGGCACAAAGGCTCAAAGGTTCACAAAGAAACACAAAATTAATATTTATTAATGTTTATTGTTTTACTCTTATCACTTAATTTTTCCTTAGTGCTCCTTAGTGTTCTTTGTGCCTTTGTGGTGGATATTTTCAGAAAATTATTTCATTTTTCTTTCATGTTATTTTTGACAGTACCCGTTTTTAATAAATATAGTACCGCGCGCCGTTTACTCTTCCGGCAGCACCAGGCGCACAATGGGGTTTATGGTCTCAAAATCAAATCCTTTACGGCTTAAAAAAGCAATTAACCGCCGCCTGGCAACAAAAACAGGCAACCGGGCATACGTTCGGACCTTTCTTTTAGCCTCTGCCTCACAGGCTTGGTTCTCGTCCTCAGCCACGTTCTCTTGCAGGGCCATCTCTATTATTTCATGATCTAGCCCACGTTTGCTTAATTCCAAACGCAGCCGGCGCCGGCCAACACCTTGTAAGCGCACACGTTCTTGAATAAACCCTCGCGCGTAGGCTTCATCATCAACCAGTTTGATTTCCTGCAACCGCTTGAGAACAGCTTCCGACACTTCAGGTTCAACCCCATGCTGTTGTAAACGCCCGGCTAATTCCCGGCGAGTTCGCGCCCGATGATCCAACCAACGCAAACATTTTTCCTTGGCCCAATTTATTTCTTCTTCCCGAACTATGTTCTTGAGCTCTTTGATCGCAACTGCTTGTCCGGTCGTCAAACGCAGCTTGGCAACTATTGACTGATCCAGGCCGCAAATAAATTCCTGGTCCACAAAAATCGAACGTCGATTTTTTTGTTTGGATTGTATCTCAATGGCCGTAATGCGAGGCATAGAAATAACTCCTCCTTGCCCGAAGTAGGGAACGGTCGCGACCGTTCCCTACAAAAATTCCGGTTGGGGGACCGTTCCCTACAGAAATATTTAATTTCGCCGCGGTGAATCATTTTAAAATCGCAATTTTCCCTCGTCTGAAATTACCAGCCGGATCTTTAATCACATACACATACACCCCTGAGGCCACCGGATCGCCGTCTTGGTTGGCCAGGCCCCATTCCGCACGTCCATTGTTACCCGGATTGTTGGTCCGGCCATTGTCTTCATTGGCTCCGGGTGGAATCTCCTTCACCAGTCGACTGTCTATAGTATAGATATACACAGTGGCATCCCTAGTCAAATTTTCAATCACAACCCGTCTTTGCACCCTAACAATATCGCCGCGCCAGGGATTGGGAAACACCCGTACTTCGGTCAGATCATTATAGGCCTGACGGGGTGTGGGTGTGGTGGTGAGCGTGGGAGTTATGGTGCCGGTACGTGTCACGGTCGGCGAATAGACCGGGGTTGAAGTTAAAGTAACTGTATAAGTTGGAGTCACGGTAGCTGTTTGCGAAATGGTCGAAGTTATGGTAATGGTTGAAGTGGGAGTGAAAGAAGATGTGGCCGTAAATGTAGCGGTCGGTGTATAGGTTCTGGAAATAAACGGTGTCGGTGAAACCGTACCGGTATATGTTGGTGTAATCGTGCCGGTCGGTGTGGGTGTTAAGGTGGAAGTCAAGGTGGAGGTTACAGTATTGGTAGGAGTTATAGTAGCAGTATTCGTCATTGTATAGGTTGGTGTATTTGTACTGGTTGGCGAATGGGTAGCTGTCCGGGTATAGGTGGGTGTTGCAGTTCCGGTATAGGTGGGTGTAACTGTTAGGGTGGGAGTGATTTCCGTAGCATACATGCAGATATCAAAAGCACCATTGCCATCGGGTGTGCCCCAAGAAGCAGGAAACGATTGCACAGGAGAAAACGCTCTATATTGTGTTTGTTGTACAGTGCCGATATAATACCCAATCCGGGTATTGGATGTGTCAAATTGAAAAGAAATCCAATACGTACCAGCGGATACTGCCGCTGAGGCCACCACGAATTCATTCCATCCAGCTACCAGGGTTTGGGTATTGCTTTGTACTACCAGACTTTCCGGCAGGTTGGTTCCGCCATTGTCGTAAACCGCCATTCTCCCCTGCGCTCCGGTAGCGCCGGCGGCTGTTAAATACACAAAAATACGATTGATATTACCAGCCGTGGAATTGTTGTACTGGGTTGCATAAAGATAACCGTCAAGACCGGACAAGTCTCCTGTGCCGCTCCCTTGCTCGCCAAAAGTTGCCGCCTGAACGGTTAAAGCTCCTGCCAAAAAAATAAAAACAGTAGTTATTATAATACGAAGATTCATCTGCTTGAATCCTTCCTGGATTTTTCTTTTTCCCCTGGATTGCCAATAAAATACCTATAAATATTTAATTTTCATACACCCATACCGCGCAATTATAAAGTCCTGCCAATAGCATGGGCTATACTCTGTATTTCTCTCATCAATTCTGTGAATTCTTGCAAAGAAAGTGATTGCCGGCCATCTACCCAGGCCCGCTCCGGATGCGGATGCACCTCAATCAACAGCCCATCCGCTCCGGCGGCAATCGCGGCCCTCGCCATGGGCATCACATATTTTCTCTTACCCGTACCATGTGACGGATCCACGATAACCGGCAAGTGTGTTCTCTCTTTTAAGGCGGGGATGATGGTTAAATCCAAAGTGTTCCGGGCATAATCATTAAACGTGCGAATCCCACGCTCACATAAAATCACTTTATAATTTCCTTGCGCCATAATGTATTCAGCTGACATTAGAAAATCATCAACCCCTGCGGCCATACCGCGCTTGAGAAGTACCGGCTTTTTCTGTTTGCCAACTGCTTTCAAAAGTTCATAATTCTGCATATTACGCGTGCCCACTTGCAATATATCCGCACACTTGGCAACCGCTTTCACATCGCGGGGATCCAACACTTCGGTAACCACCGGAATCCGGCAACTCTTGCGTACTTGAGCAAGTACTTTTAATCCGGCATTTTTCAAACCCTGAAAAGCATAAGGACTGGTACGCGGCTTAAAAACCCCGCCCCGCAAACCGCAGGCCCCCTGACGTTGGATATGACGTGCTGTTTGCAGCAACATCTTTTGGTTTTCAACTGTACAGGGACCGGCGATGACGGCTATTTTTTTTTCGCCAATTACAAAACCTCCGGTGCTGATTACTGTTCTTTCTTGATGCCCTTCCAGACTGGCCAGCTTATAGGGCTTGAGTACGGACATGACATTTTCCACCCCGGGAATCGCTTCCAAGGGCTCTCGCTGCAAATTCCGTTCATCACCAATCACTGCAATGACATTGCGCTCAGTACCACGCAGCAGATGCGGCGCTAACTTCATTTTCTTTATGCGCTCCATGATCTGACGAATTTCCTGCATGGGCACGCCTGGTTTCATGACAATAATCATCGGAACCACCTCAAAGTAACGGGGGGACGTTGATCGGTAATACGGTTATCTTTATTTGCTGACTCTTTGGATTTTTTCATAAATATTAGTGGTTTTGGATAACCGTATTACCGATCAACGTCCCCAATCATTCGTAAAGCGAAAAAAAATTAAGGAGTAGTCCATAAGCCGAGTTCTGTCTCTCTGTTGCCAGAGATGGCGACCATTTATCTGGGACGCAACTTACGCTGCGCCTCAAGCGACCAACCCGAGGGAACCACGGGCCGTGGTTTGTGTCTGTTGCCAGACACATCCCTCCTATTTGGTCTTGCTCCAAGCGGGGTTTGCCCTGCCACTCCGGTCACCCGGAGCGCGGTGAGCTCTTACCTCACCATTTCACCCTTACCCTGCACCACAAGGGTGCAGGGCGGTATATTTTCTGTGGCACTTTCCTTCACGTCACCGCGACTGGGTGTTACCCAGCACTCTGCCCTGGGAGCTCGGACTTTCCTCCCCTGTAGGGGCGCGGTCATCGCGCCCTCACAAGAGCGGCCGCCCGGACTACTCCACCTCGGGGGACGTTGATCGGTAATACGGTTATCTTTATTTGCTGACTCTTTGGATTTCTTCATAAATATTAGTGATTCTGGATAACCGTATTACCGATCAACGTCCCCACGTCCCCAATCGTCCCTACTGTGTAAAATCAACCTTCGGCACTTCTTTGCTTCCTTCTTCCGCCTCAAATAAATTGGCTTTTTCAAAACCGAACATACCGGCAATGATATTCTTGGGAAAAACGCGGATGCTCTGATTAAAAAGCTTCACAGTCTCATTGTACCGCATACGTTCAACCGCAATCCGGTTCTCTGTACCGGCCAATTCATCCTGTAGTTGCCGAAAATTCATGTCCGCTTTGAGTTGTGGATAATTTTCTACAATGGCAAACAAACGTCCCAGTACACTTGACATTTCACCGGCCGCAGCAATTTTTTCATTCCGGTTTTGAGCCCCGGCCAACTTGGCCCGGGCTTCAGCCACATTCTCAAAAATCCCCTTCTCATGTGAGGCGTACCCTTTGACCGTATTAACCAAATTGGGAATCAGGTCATTGCGCCGCTGCAATTGATTCTCGACTTGTGACCATGCGGTTTTTACGGACTCATCCATTTTGACCAAACTGTTATAACTTCCGATTACATAAAAAACCACACCCAGCAAGACCAACAAAAACACTGCCAGGACAACACCCACAATCGAAAGTACTGCCAATCCTGTTTTTTCCATAACACCTCCTATTTTTTTCCTAACCCGGACCAGCCGGAACCAAATTTAGCCGCCGATGCACGCCGATATACGCAAATTAAAAATCTTTTTTATCCCTTAAGCTATAAATATCCGCGTTTATCGGCGTTCATCGGCGGTTAATTTTCTTTACCAGCCGCCACCCACGCCGCCGCCACCGGAAAAACCGCCGCCAAAACCCGAGAAGCCGCCACCAAAACCACCGCCACCGCTGCGATAGTAGCCCCCTGGAATATAGGCACCGGTCACAGAACGACGACGCCGGTTTAGTCTCGAAATCACACTGAGGAACACCAATAAAACAATCATGATAATCAGGCGCCCGGGGGTCCCCTGACTTTTTTGGCGCGGAAACCGCTTTGGTGTTCCGTTGATATTCAACTGTACCTCGGCCTCTTGGGCCAGATCCTGAGCACAGACCAGACCAATGTTGGCCAAGCCGGCGCCTATCTGGTTTTTCTTTAAATAGGGCCGCAAGTATTCATCCCGATAACGTCCCAACTTGCCGTCCGGCAACACTCCCTCTACACCGTACCCCGTATGAATACGAAGACGCTTTTCTTTGATGGCAATTAAAAACAAGAGTCCATTATCCTTGCCTTTTTGACCAATGCCCCAAGCATCAAAAATAGCCTGGCCATAGGTAAATTCATCGTAAGGAGCAATGCTGGGCATAATCACAAAAACCATCTGCGCGCCGGTAGCTTGCGCCAGACTGGTTGAGAGAGCATTTAGTTGCGCTTTAGCCGGTTCACTAAGCACCTGGGCATAATCATTTACAAAACCGACTGGTCGCGGCACCTGAGGCGCCTTCGCGGCAGTTGCTCCGGGTACCGGATTGACAAGCAGTACGGAAAGGAGCAGAACAGCAAAAAAGGTTTTACAAACGGTCCACAATGGCTGCAAGTTTTTCAACCTCACTTAAATATTTACCTATCAATTCACGCAAGCTGCCCGCATTCAATTTGATCTCATGCATCCGGAGCCGTTTGATGGTATGAAATAATTCCACATCCAAGTCAAAGTGCACGGACAAGGCCGCAGTCACTTCCTCTTTTTTCATGGGCGGCGCTGCTTCTTTCAACCGCAAGGCCGTCCGAAAGGCCGGGAAATTGGCTGTGTGTGCGGATATGAGCAGTTCTTTCAATTCATGACTCGATCCCTTGGCTTCTATAAAACTCTGCCGGATTCGGATGACCCGGCCCTTTAATTCATGCTCGCATTCGTGCCTCAAGTTTTTTATGTCAATTTTCAGATCAGCAAAATAATCTTCACCTATAAGCATACGGTGCTTCTCTTTGATTTCCAAAAATTCAATGGGAAAAACATCCGCTGACGTGCGAATGTGCTCCCGGGTCATCACCAACGGCGCGGTCACAAATGCCCGGCCCATTTTTTTCATGAAATCGCGCATACTGTCCAGAATATAAATGTTTACTCTTTTCAGCACTACCAACAAATTTATATCCGAGACACCGGGTGTATAATCACCAATAGCCGCTGAACCATACACCAAAAGACTTTCCAAATCATCGCCAAAACTTTTTTTTAATTCTGCCTGCGCTTGGTGGAGAATTTTGTCCAGTTCCATTATGCTTCCTCTATTCTTCCTCGGTTTTAAGCATACTTAAATGCCTTTCCACGTGCCGGATCAACCGCTCCGGAGTACATGGCTTTACCAAAAAATCATCCGCGCCACCTTCGGCTGCCAGGCGCAACGCCTCCTGGTGGGAAAGCGCGGTCAAAAAAATAACCGGAATTTGTTTGGTCTTGGGATTTTCTTTCATGATCTGACAGACTTCATAACCATTCACCCGCGGCATCATGATATCCAGAATCATCAAATCCGGACGTTGACGCGATACTGCCTGCAAAGCTTCCCAACCACGATGAAAAGTCTGGACTTCGTATCCCTTCCCTTCCAAAATATCCTGAAACAATTCCACTATACCAGGATCATCGTCCACAATGATGATACGTTTTGACGCCACTTTTATTCCCTCCTTAGTCCCAGCACGCTACCTACTCCGACACGATACCCGCAGGTAAAAGATTGCGCCGCCATCTCTTTGGCATTGTCGCATTGTACTCGCACCACTCGCAGCGTGGTACCATGTCCCGCGGCAACCAACCACCCAGTCGCATTGTCCACTTCCAGGATGCTTCCCGGAGGTGTGTCTTTGGGCAGGGATCGTTTTGCTCTTTGCGTGGTTATAATTTTCAATCGTTTTCCCCTGGCAAAGGAATAGGTGCCTGGCCAGGGATTAAACGCACGTACTCGATTATGAATCCGCTCTGCCGGCTGAGTCCAGTCCAAGCAGCCGTCTTCCCGGCGCAGCCGGGGTGCTAAAGTAGCCTGGGTCTCATCCTGAGCCATACCGGCTGCCCTGCCCTTTTCCGCCAGCTTCTCCAATGCTTCTGCTGTTGCCGGACCTCCCACAGCAGCCAATTTTTGGTATACCTCCTGACAACACTCGTCCGGTCCGATCGGAATTGCTCGCTGCACCAGAATCGCTCCGCTGTCTACTTCTTCCGCCATAATCTGAACCGTGATTCCGGTTTCCTTTTCCCCTTGGGCGATTGCCCACTGGATCGGAGCCGCTCCCCGGTAGTTGGGAAGCAAGGATCCATGCAGGTTAATGCAGCCTAAGGGTAACAAGTACAACAATTCCGTTTTTAAAATCCGGCCAAAAGCCGCGACTACAATAACCTTTGCTTGTAACGCCTTTAATTGTTCTAAAAATTCCCGGTGATTCACATCCAAGGGTTGCAACACCGGCAATCCCAATTCCAGGGCCATGGCTTTCACAGCAGACACGGACGATTGATAACCGCGTCCTTTGGGTTTGTCCGGACGGGTTACCACCGCTGCAACCGGATAGTGGTTCTCCACTAAATACCGAAATGTAGGAACCCCGAAATCCGGTGTCCCCATAAAAATCAAACGAGGACGCATAACGTCCTTTCTCTTTTCACCATTAATATTTCTTTATCCCTTGTCCGGCCAACCTGGCTTTGGTCTTTTGCGCCAAGGCTTTCAATTGTTTTTTCAGACACAGGCGGTGCACAATATTCATGCGCTCCACAAAGACCATACCATCCAAATGATCCAATTCATGCTGCATGGCGCGCGCCAACAATCCGCTCCCGCGTACCACGACCGGTTGGTTGTCCAAATCCGTACCTCGCACTTCCACCTCCAAAAACCTCTCAACCGGACCGTATATTTCCGGAAAAGATAAACAACCTTCATCTTGACTCTCTTTGGTTTTACTCTTGTACGTCAATTCAGGATTAATCAAAGTATAACGGATCGGCTCAGTGGTTTTTTGCGGAATTTCAACCACAAATATCCGTATGGCTTCACCAACTTGATTGGCTGCCAAACCGACACCGTTTTGTGCTTGCATGGTTTCCTGCATATCCCGAACCAAGCAACGAATATCATCCGTAATTTCAACCACTTTTTGGGCCCGAGTTTTTAAAACCGGATGACCCCACGTGCATACCGGTACTATTGCCATTTTAATCACCTTCTTCAACCAGCATTATATTATATAACATCTTTTCCCTTAGTTTCAAGGCACACTTATGTAAATGTAAAAAAAAAACGTGCTTTTTTATAACATATTTTGCGGATCAACATCTACGATAAAACGGATCCCAAAAGGCACTTTAATTTGCGCCACAGAACTCAAAACACGGCTCCGGGCCGCGTAGTTAATACTTTTAACCAGTATTTGAAAGCGACTCTCTTGGGCGATTCGCTCTCTGGGCGAAGGCGCCGGTCCGAGAATAATATCACGTTTGCCGGCTGATTTTCGCATTGTTGCAACCACGCGTTTGGCAAAATTCCGAACAGCTGTGGAATTTTTACCTTGGAGTATAATATTGGCCATACGCGCAAACGGCGGATAAAGAAGATCCCGGCGCTGTTCAATTTCCCGGTTGTAAAAATCAAGATAATTCTGCTTTTGTGCCAAAGCAATGATCGGATGCCCGCTGTTGAGTGTTTGTGCCAAGACCAGGCCGGGCTTACCACCCCGTCCGGCACGTCCGGCAACTTGTACGAGTAATTGAAAAGTTCTTTCTTCCGCCCGAAAATCCGGAAAATGCAGCGCCGTATCTGTGGATATAATGCCCACTAAAGTCACGCCCGGAAAATCAATGCCTTTGGCTACCATCTGTGTTCCTACCAGAATATCACCTTGCCTTTTTCCAAATTGATCCATGATTTTTTCCAATACCCCGCGTTTGCGGACTGTGTCCTGGTCCAAACGCAGTATCCCGGCGCGAGGAAAATATTTTTGCAATTCTGCTTCCACACGTTGTGTCCCGGCTCCAGCCAAACGGATGCAAGCTGTCCCGCACTTGGGACAAGCAGGTCGTGGTGACTGGGATTTTCCACAGCTATGACACAGCAAGCGGTCACTGGATTGATGATAGACCAGCGAGATACTGCAATCCGGACAGGTCAAAATATGCCGGCACTCCGGACACATCACCAGAGGCGCATATCCGCGCCGATTCAAGAATAAAATACTTTGTTCTTTAGCATCCAGACGTTTCTCGATTTCCTCTAATAATACTTGAGAAAAAATAGGCAACCCGGGCTGCGGATTGATTTCACGACTCATGTCCACAATGCGAACTTTTGGGAGTTGCTTAGCATCCACACGTTCGGGCATTTCCAATAATTGATACTTTCCGAATTGCGCATTGTAATACGTTTCAACGGCTGGTGTAGCGGACCCCAGAACCAACACAGCCTGGCCGGCTTTGGCCCTCACCGCAGCAATATCACGGGCATGATAACGGGGCGAGTCCTCTTGTTTGTAAGAACTCTCATATTCCTCGTCTACCACAATCAAGCCCAGATCATGCACTGGCGCAAAAATGGCTGAGCGCGCACCCAACACGACCTGGGAAGTTCCTGCTCGTATGCGCCTCCAGGCTCCACTCCGTTCTTTGGTGGTTATCCCGGAATGCAAGACTTCTACGTGAGCGCCAAAACGATCTGCGATGCGCGCGCGCGTCTGGGGTGTGAGTGAAATCTCAGGTACTAAAAAAATCGCCCCGCGTTTTTGTTCCAAAGTCTGCGCGATTGCCTGCAAATAGACTTCTGTCTTACCACTACCAGTCACTCCGTGTAAAAGAAAACCGGCATATTCTTGCCGCTGCAATGCCGATTGAATAGCGCTCAACGCCTTGGCTTGATGGTCATTCAGCTGCAAGGGCGTACTTCGTGTGCGCGGTTGCCTGGAATAGACCGGTTCGGGCTTGGCCGGCACAGAAATAAATTCAGATTGGACCCAGCCCTGTTTGATCAGGCTTTGCAAAACACGCGCAGCCTGGGTTGAAAACCCTTCCAACAGCTCAGCACGCAAGCACGGTCCGGCCTGTAAACGTTCCACCAGCCGTTGCGCAATACCTCGCGACAACTGTTTTTCCGGCGCAAGAGCAGCCATAGAGAAACGCTCCATTTTTTTTACCGGAACATTAACCGGCAGCATGGCTGCCAAAGCCTCACCCCAGGTACACTGATAATACTCCGCCATCCACCGGCCAAGTTTGAGCAGCTCTTTGGTTAGGGCCGGCTTCTCATCCAAGGTATTGATCACATTTTTCAGCACGCGGCCTTTGCTCTCCGCAGCCTCTCCAACCACTACTCCCACCACTGTCCTGCGCCCCAAAGGAACCGTAACCCGCATACCCGGAAGCAATGGAGTGCTTTCCGGCCAGCTATAGGTCAGCGGTTGCAAACGCGGTATGGCTAAAGCAACGAAAACAAGCATGAAATAATTTCCCCTTTATAAAATACAGCGCCATGTTTATCCGGTAAGTGATCGAAATATAAAACAAAAAGGGGCGGAAAAATGCTTCGCACTTTCCGCCCCTTAATTTTTACCGCCACAGCTATATTTTCCGCTTACGGCAAAAGATTATTGCCGGATTTCTATTGTTTTGGGCAAACATGAGCATCATACCCATCGCCTTTTTGCTTTTCCTTATATAACCTTTACCCTCTTTCAAAAATTCCCCGGGCTAAAAACTCAAACGCACATCGGTGACCGCATTTTCACCACTAATGGTTACCCGTTCTTCATTGGTCATACTCGTACCTTCCAGCGCCGTTACCTCGTAATCTCCGTCAGACAAACCGCTAAGCGTAAACGGACCGTCTCCCACAATGTGCACTTCTGCAAAAACACTCGTGCTACCGAGAACCGCGAAAACAATAATCTGTCCGCCGGCGGAATTGGAAACCGTTCCGCTGATCGATCCATTGCCTGTTCCCCCGCCATAGGTTGGAGCAGGTGTGGGTGTTGGCACAAACACGCCCTCCGGGTCATCTCCCGGATGATGGTGACCGCCGCTACTGTCAGCACTACCACCACTGGTGAGCAAGGCCGGTGAGGTGGGCATGGTAAAACAACCGGCGCTAAGCATAATCCCGGCACACAGAAAAAATCCCCACAGAAGTAACCAAGCTTTCGTATTCATAATTCAACTCCTAACCCGGACCAGCCGGAACTGAAAATCTTTGACAGGATTATCAGGATATACGGGATTTTAAATAAATCCTATCAATCCTGTTATCCTGTCAAAAAAAAATTTTTGCGCTCTTTACGGCGAATAGTTTTCCGCCATAAAAAGCACGAATTTGAGAACTAAGATACTAAAAAGTAATGGAACTGCCAAACAATAGCTTCATCGCGCTCTTGGGAGCATCGGCCGGCGAGGGCGGCCACCCAATACCATCGCGATTGGGGATAAAGAGCGCGGCTTGCTGATAAAAAGAGATCACTTGGGAAAGTTCCCAGATCAGCCACTCGTTCAATTCCGTGCCCAGACTCTTGCCCTCATCATCGGTATTGGAATATATCCAGATCCCCAAACCTGGTTTCCAGGCGCCAAACGAAAATTCACCTGTCACACCCAGAGCCATCACTCCAACATAATTCTGGGTTTTATTATCACTTACCAAGTGTCCGTCCAAATAGGTATAGGGTCCGGCGCCATCCTGAATTTTCGAGAACAATCCCGGACCTGAACCAGGCAAAGCATTAGAACTTCCAAATCCGCATTTGGTATTCACTGCCGGATCCGGATCACCGCTGGTGTAGACAACATGAGCGCCCACCATAAATCCAAATGTCTCAACTTGTGAAGCATAGGCGGCATCCAGCTTGAGACCCAAACCCATGGCATCAATGGAATCATCACCGGCGGTTCGAGCCAGTCCGAATTGAATGCCCAACTGAGCATCCAAATCGAACGTGCCGTTGGATCCGACCGGCATATCCAGGGAGTATTTTCCTCCGGCCTGAATCGCGGTGTTGACTGTATCTTTGGTCGACGTGTCGGGTGGGGTCCCGGTGGTGATGGTAATCGGCTCCATACCAATCAAAAGATAACCACGCAGACCCATCGTATCACCCAAACCAAAATACGGCACAAATCCGATCACACTCTCAATATTCCCACCCGTATTCCAGGGAGTTGTAATCTGTGTTCTGGCCAGGAAGAATAAGAGATCTGTGGTTCCCAGATCAAATCCCAGAGAAATAGCATCGTTTTGCAGACCCAGCAGGAGATCATCTTTGTCGCCAAACACCTGACGACCGAGTTTGACATAAAACGTATCTTGTTGAAATTTGGCATAGAGTTCATTCACTTTAATGAAGGGATAAGTGATGTTGGCATAACCGGGTTTCTCAATATCAGCATACAACCCAAAATTCCGCTTGTCAAAAACCTGTGCCACTGCCATGCGATAGACCGGATAAAAATACCAGTCTGAAGTCTCGCTATAATTCGTATTTACCATATCAAATATTTTAATATCAATCCCGCCATTGAAGGCAAAACCAGCGGTCATATCGGTAATTTGTTCCGCGGCAGTGAGTGGTGTATACGCTGTGCTGGTTTTACTTGCGGCTTTTTCGGCCTTCTTGGCATCCGCCGGGTTTACACTGCCAACCAGTAACAACAGTGCTGTGAGTAGAACAAGCGCTTTTTTCATATAATCTTTTATCCCCCTTTAGTTTTTAGTATCTTGTAGGGGCGCGATTAATCGCGCCCCTACCTTTTATTTCAATCTGTTGTAGAGACGCGATTAATCGCGTCTCTACGCGGAAAGCAGCAACAGCCCACTATATTTTTTATGCCTCTTTTTCTACTTCGTCAAGCTGATTGTGAACAATTAACGCCAACTGGGGACTACATTGTCATAATAGCTTTTGGTCACATTGCGCGCATGCTTGCCGTCTGCGTCCGTGATGAAAATATTCCAGGCATTTTCCCAACACGCCACATAGGCTATCTTTGATCCGTCCGGCGAAAAAATCGGGTCGTCTTTATCCATATCATCATGCGTAATTCGATAATATTTCTTCCAGTCCAGATCGTAGATATACAGTTGCCTTTTATTTTTATCCGAATTATTGGAAGTAAATACCAGTTTACGGCCTGCCGGCGAGAAGACCGGATCACCCTGATAGGTCAGCTCATCGTTTGCAATAATAGGTGTTGAAGTTTTAGCCAAAATGTCATACATAAAAATTTCATTCCGATTGTTCCTGGTCGATTCAAAAGAGATCCAACTACCATTGGGTGAAAACCCGTAACCATGGCTGTGGCCAAAATCATTGGTCAGCTGCCGGATACCGGTTCCTTCCGCGTTCATGATGCCTAATTCAGCTGATTCCTGGTTGTGGCTGGTAAAGAGAATTTGCTGATTGTTCGGACTCCAAAAGGGATTGGTTTTATCGTTTCTACCGTGCGTAATCTGCTTCACTGCCCGGGTAGCTAAGTCAAGAATGTAAATTTGATAGCGCCCAGTCCGGTTCGAGGTAAATGCCAAGCGTGTTCCGTCATAGGAAAAATGCGGATCACGATCAAAACTATTGGACTCATGCAAGCGTTCCATTTTTTTTCCATTGGCATCCATCATATATAATTGATAATGCCGGCCATCAGCCCGGTTGGAAGCAAAAGCAATTTTATGCAGAATCCCGCCGCCGGCTGGAGTTGGTGTTGGCTGAGGCGTGTTCGCAATCACCGGTGGAAACGAGGATTTTTCCGCAAGGTATAAAACTTTTGGTTTCGTAGTAATCTTCATGATAGGCACAATTTTAGAAGACAATATTATCCCAGGAACATTTGCAGTACGTCCTGTTGGCACAGGATAGACCGGCGGCCCAAAAAGAAAAACAAGTATAATAATAAGCAACACAAAAAGAAGCAATGCTTTTAAGAGAGTTCCGTCATCATCAAAAGGAGAAGAAGTGAACCGGATTTTCACAAATCCTAACCTCCCTATTATATTGTGCTCCTTTTTACGATAATACCCATTATATAGTGGATGTCAATAACAAAATTGTAGTTGTTTAGTTTTTGCTGTAAATATTATAGTTATGATGCGTTTTTTAAGTGTCTAATGAAGAATTGGATTTTATTTTCTGGCAGAAATTGTTATGCCCAACGCTTTTGCCACTCGTTTCATATCTTCCCAGACCAATTTTTTATTCTGTGGATGATAGAGCAGTGCAGCCGGATGAAAGGTAGGTATCACGGGTATGTTCTGATAGGTATACGTTTTCCCTCGCAAACGTCCGATCGGTTCCTGTGATCCCAGCAGAGTTTGCGCGGCAAAGGTGCCCAGAACGCATATGAGTTTGGGCTGTAAAAATTCAAGTTGCTTGATCAAATAGTTTTGGCAAGCTGTAATTTCATCCGGAGCCGGATTTCGATTTCCCGGCGGACGGCATTTCAAGACATTGCAGATATAGACTTCCTCTCTGGCCAGACCGATAGATTCAATAATCCGGGTAAGCAATTTGCCGGCCGCGCCCACAAAAATCCGGCCTTCACTATCTTCATCCACTCCCGGCGCTTCACCCACAAAAACCAATTTGGCCTGTATATCCCCCTCGCCAAAAACTACGTGTTTTCGTGTTTGCGCCAATTTACATTGAGTGCACGATTGTACAGTCTGTGCCAATTGCTCAAATTCCGAATACAGTTTTGCCGCTGTGCTTCCGGAAGCAGCTGCCGTCGCGGCAGTTGAGCTGCCCGGTTGAGCCGGCCGGATTTTTTGAAACACAGTGGCCGGCTCGCCATTATGCATGCGCTTACGCAGGTAATGTTTCAAACGCTGTACATGCAATAGTAATTCCGCTTTAACACTTGCCATATTTTCGGCTCCTTTCGGTGGCTTAGTATCTTACAAAATGGAAAGAAAATTAACCGCCGATACACGCAGATAAACGCAAATGTTTATTGCATAATGGATAAAAAAGATTTTTAATTTGCGTATATCGGCGTGTATCGGCGGTTATATTTTTGTTCCGGCTGGTCCGGGTTAGGTTTTAAAAATTTACCGTCAGAGAGATAAATTGGGTGATGCCCTCGTCGCTTAAACGTTCTCCGGCCAAGGCATAATCCAGATGTACCCAAGCCGCTTTTTGAATATAAAATTCCCAACCAACTCCTGTGGTCCAGCGGTCCGTGTCCCACCCGGCACGCAGCGCCAGAGCCGGCATAAGAAAATATTCCAAACCCAGATGAACTCGCATATCCCGAAAAGCCCCGGCCGCGTGAAAAAATTCCAGACCCAAATCACCGGTCAGGAGCAGTTGTTTGTCCAAAAAATACTGCGCCGCACCCAGGCGCACATAGGCCGGCACCCGATCCGCGTGCCAATCTTCCCAACCCAAGGTAGTGTACACATCCTGCCATACAACTCCCCATTGTGTGCCCACCGCGATCTCGTTCCACAACCCCAGGTCAAAACCAAAACCATTGGCTGATTCCGTATCCAAACTGTGAAAAATCATTTTTACATTCAGGCCAAGGGAAAAGAGATCCCTCAAACTTCCGGCACTGACAGAAAACGAAATCATGTTTTGGGAATCACGAAAGATGTGATCCGGTTCCGGACGGTTGACCGCACGGGCTTCCAGATCACCACCGGCTGAAAAACTGATCCAACTCGCGGCATAGGAAAATTTTTCATCACCAGTGGTGAAGTCGGAATACGCAATACTCAGATAACTCCAAGAGCGTTCCCAGCCCAAGATCACAGTCTGCGCGACAAAACTGGCAGGCAGAGGCATAAAGGCCAGGGAAGCCGGATTCCAATAGGCAGCAGAAGCATCCTGCGACACCGCGGTTCCCGCATTACCCATGCCCAAAGCCCGGGCACCTACGCCTTCGCGCAGATACGCCGCTGCCTGGCCGGCAGCCTCCATGCGATTTGGCACTACAACTGTTAGCAGAATGCACAAACCCGTTAAAATGCCGAGCAATGTTTTTCGTGTCCAATATGAATCCATGTGCCATTTTTCCTTTGGCGGTAGGGGCACGGCATCCGACGTCGCTAAAGTGATGTCGGACAAGCATCGTGCCCCTACAATCATTTGTTCAAAACCACTATTTTATTTTTATAACGTTTGCCGTCCACATCCAAAATATACGGATACACACCATTGGCCACCCAATCACCGTTTTTATCGTGGCCGTCCCACGTAATAATGCTGCCTGCCCAGATCTGTGTGCCGGTATTATCCTTTTCACAAACCAAGTATCCCAGACTATCAAAGATCCGCAAACGCGCGCGCGCTCCGGTTTCCGCAACAGGAATTAAAATATGCGTTTGCTCTCCCACCACCGGACTAAATGGATTAGGGTAATTGTAGGATGCGCGGCCGGTTGTCCGGCTTTGAAACGTAATAAAACGCGTTAAGGCCTGAAAGCAATTCACCCGGCCCCAACCCAAATAGCGATTCCAACCATCAGTATCATTTTGCAGGCTGCCGATTTTATCAGCTGTGCTGACCAGCAATTGTTTAATTTCTTCGGCCGTGCGTCTCGGATCCTGGAGAACCAGCAAGGCCGCCACTCCGGAAACCACCGGTGCGGCCATGGAAGTGCCGAAAGCATAGGCGTACGAATCGTTTGTTTGGTTATAGGTACTTAACATTCTTTCCGCGTTCGTGCCGTCATCACCGCCCGGCGCTGCCAAATCCACATAATCATGATACTCGGAATAGGCGGCCCGAACTCCTGCCAAGGTACACGCCGCGACCGCAATCACTTTGTCATACGCAGCCGGATAAATAACCGGGTTATCCAGGTCTCCATCATTTCCAGCAGACGCGATAATCACACATTTTTTTTGATAGGCATAACCAATGGCATCTTCCAATACTTTTCCCATGGCTGTACTGCCAAAGCTCAGGTTAAGAACCCGGGCGCCATGGTCCACCGCCCAGATCACTCCCTGGGCAATATCAGAGTCATACCCAAAACCATCATGATCCAATATTTTTATTGGCATAAGTTTGACATTGGCGGTTCCTGCTATTCCGGCCATGCCCAGATTATTATTGGTCACCGCGCCGGCAATACCCGCGACATGCGTACCATGACCATCATCATCATTACCCACGCCATTTTGTATCACATAATCTTTTCCCAACACCAGGTTAGCCGTTAGATCTTCGTGCGTTAATAAAATCCCGCTGTCCAAAACAGCCACAATCACTTCCTGTCCGACCGGCAAAATATTTTCCGCAAAAACCCGGTCCGCGGAAACGGCTTCCAACCACCATTGGTTACCTGCTTGATAATAGGTGTCATTCGGACCATCCGTTCGCGGCGCCTGTGCCACGCGCTGGTAATTCGGCTCCACATACTCCACTAAACCGGTGTGCAGAATGGTTTGCCTGGTCCGGGTTAAAGCGTGTTGGTCTAAAAATTGCCAACGCTCAATGTTAAGAGGAGTTAAAGTTGTGGAGGCAACGACTTTATATTGCGCGCGCATGGCTTGCAGTACATCGGCAAGCTGATTGGTCTGTACTCCGAATGTTGTCGCTGTTTCGGAAATTGTTTCAGCAGACACAGCAGCTTTGAATTTTACTAACAGCACACCGGGTTCAAAGTCTTCCGGTCCGGGCAATGGCTGCCGGGCAAAGCTTGAGGAAAAAATCAACAGTGATAAAAAGGAAGCAATTAGAATACGGCTTAGTGTTTGCTTCATAAATAATTACTCTTTCTTACGGGCGCACTCAGTGCGCCCCTACATGTTCATTGCGGACGTATGCGGCGGGCTCACTCGGTGCGCCCCTACTATTATTAATTTTATTTTTCCTCTTCGTTTTCTTTGCGTCCTCTGCGTCTCCGCGTGCCCGTTTTTTGGGTATGCGGTGAATTCTTTTCTTTTATCAGCGTCTCAATCCGGTCGCAGATTACAGACGCCACCTGCGCTTTGGGCAAGGACGGCAAGGCTTCCACCTGATCCTGGTTATCCAGTATAAAAACCTGGGCGTGATCAGCAGCAAAAGCATCAGCTTCTCCACCTGCCGCGTTGGCTACCATCAGATCACAATTTTTTTTAACCCGTTTTTGTTTGGCTGCGTCCACTACCTTATCGCTTTCCGCGGCAAAACCGACCACAATTTTCTCACCCTTGTGTTGGCCTAATTCCAGGAGTATATCAGGATTCGGAACCAGCGCAATTGTTTCCGGGGCTTTGGATTTTTTTATTTTATTTGTTTTGCTTTCGGCCGGACGAAAATCCGCTACTGCAGCAGCGGCCATAAATATATCGGTCTGTACAAATGCTTTTTTAGCGGCAGCATACATTTCCCGGGCTGTGTTTACAGTTACCAGATCAATTCCAGCCGGAGGAATTAAGGCCACCGGTCCGGACAGCAAGGTAACCTTCGCTCCTCTGCGCCTCGCTTCCTCAGCCAGTGCATACCCCATTTTGCCTGAAGAACGGTTGGATAAAAAACGAATCGCATCCCAGGGTTCGCGTGTCGGTCCGGCTGTGATGAGCACCTGCTTGCCGGTCAAACGGCTCGCAGGAAGCAATAGATTCTGTACAGCCGCGACAATGTCCTCAACTTCCGCCAATCGTCCTCTGCCGGTTTCAGCGCAGGCTAGTTCCCCTTCTGTTGGCTGGACCCAGTGATGACCACGCTGGGTAAGCTTTTTGACATTTTCCCGGGTAACTGAATTGTCCCACATGCGGGTGTTCATAGCCGGAGCCCAGAGAATCGGCGCCGTAGTATCCAACAGCATTGCGGTCAATAGATCATCAGCCCGGCCAACGGCTGTTTTGGCAATGGTATCCGCGGTAGCCGGCGCTATTAGAATAAGCTCAGCCCACTGTGCCAACGCTATATGCGGCACAGGTTCAGCCTGCTCGGCAAAAAAACCGGTGATCACCGGTCCACGGGTTAGCGTGCGAAAGGTCAAGGGAGTGATAAAACGACAGGCGTTTTCCGTCATCACGACCGTAACTTCTGCTCCGGCTTTTACCAATTGACGTGCCAAATCCGCGGCTTTATAGGCCGCAATACTCCCGGTAATTCCCAGAACAATACGGCGGCCGCTAAGCATGGCTTACTCCTTGATTTCGGCTTTGTCGGTCATCAGCAGCTTATTTTCTTCCAAATACTGATTTAAAGCTGCGCTGGTGATTTTCTTGCCACCGGTATTCTCTTCAGTAATTCCCTCATCAGCCATTTTACGGGCAATCACGGACATACGAATCACGGCTTCGTACCTACTGCCCAATTTGTCGATAATTTTTTCAAAATCCAGATGATGCATCTTCTTTATCTCCTTTCACTATAGCCCGGACAAGCCGGAATTAAATTTAGCCGCCGATACACGCAGAGGATACATGGATTGTTCTATGTAGAGACGCGATTAATCGCGTCTCTACGGTTTTTATCCCATCTTTCTCTGCTTTTCGGGGTTGGCATTACCCGCAATCGCTCTGCCGTAATAATCGCCTGTACCTGTTCCACTGCTTTGGGCAAATACTCATTCACGACCACATAGTCATAATATTGCGCACAGGACATTTCCCAGCGCGCGTTTTGCAGACGCTTTCGAATAGTGTCTTGGCCATCGGTCCCGCGTCCTTGTAAGCGGGACTGTAAGGCTTTAAGTGTAGGCGGCTGCACAAAAATCAATGCTGCCCGGGGATCTTTTTTTTTCACTGCCATTCCGCCCTGTACATCAATGACCAGCAGAACATCTTTGCCGCGTTGTTGCTCTTTGGCAACCGCTTGCCGCAAGGTTCCGTAACAATGTCCGTGCACTTGCGCCCATTCCAAAAAAGCAGCTTGTTTTTTTAATTGCCGGAATTTGAGCATATCCATATAGTAATAATCACGTCCTTGGCTTTCACAACCACGTGGTTCCCGGGTAGTCACAGATATGCTGCGCACCAAATTCCGGTCTTGCTTTAACAACTGTTCACAAATGGTTGTCTTGCCGCCACCGGACGGGGAAGAAACCACAATGAGTACTCCTTGGCGCTTCATTTTTTGTTCCGGGTCCGGGTCTCAGTGGAGTTGGACTCCTGCGTTCCATTGCCGCCAAATCGCTGCGAAATGGTTTCCGGCTGCAGGGCCGAAAGCACAACATGATCCGAATCCGTAATAATCACCGCCCGTGTTCGTCGTCCGTGCGTGGCATCAATAAGTTTCCCATGCGCAGCGGCTTCTTCCCGCAGTCGTTTGACCGGAGAAGAATCCGGAGCAATAATAGCAACTATTCTTTGGCCGACCACTATATTGCCGTACCCGATTGGGATGAGCGTTAATTCCATAAGACACCTGCTCGTTGCGGGCGCACTCAGTGCGCAACACCGCGGGCGCACTCAGTGCGTCCCTACAATATTATTGGGCGTACGCCGGACATCCGTTTATTCTAAATTTTGGACCTGCTCGCGAATTTTCTCAATTTCCTCTTTCACAGTCACAACAAACTGGGCTATGACCGCGTCAGCAGCTTTGGCTCCAATAGTATTAATTTCACGGTTCATTTCCTGGATCAAAAAATCCAAACGCCTGCCCACAGGTTCACATTGGCGCATAAAAACCAAAAACTGACTTAAATGTGAGTTGAGACGAACAATTTCTTCTGTGACATCGGAACGTATATGCTTGAGCATCGCATCCTGTGTGATGCGTTTGGCTTCGACATTGTCCGTGCTTAACCATAAAGCGATCTTCTTACGCAAACGTTTTTCCTGTTGTCGCATACTGCTCCGCAAGCGTTGCTGAATTTTAGGCAATAATCTCCGGATGGAATTCAAGCGTTGCTTAATATCCACAGCCAACCGTTTGCCCTCAGTACGGCGCATGGTGCTCACACGCTTTAACGCTTGCTGCAGGGCGCGTTCCACCAAAGAGCTGACCATGGTGGTCTGAATCGGACGATCCTCCACCCGAACCACTTCCGGCAAACGCGCAATCATGGAGAGATCCACATTGCCCGTAATCCCTAAGCAACTGCCCGCTTTGCTCAAAGCGCGTAAATATTTGGCTGCCAGATCCACATCTACGACCGGTTCCCGCGTCCCGGCTACCGGAGAAAGCAAATGCAAATATACTTCCGCACGTCCGCGACGTACCATCTCGCGCGCTTTCTTTTTAATTAGCGGTTCCAGTTCCCAGAGACCGCCTGGCAATTTAACCATTACTTCAAGATGCCGGTGATTGACGGTTTTTACCTCCAGCGCCACAGCCAAACGGCCATTCCTGGCTTCGCCGCGACCATAGCCTGTCATGCTTGTTATCATGCCGGCTCTCCTGTCTCGGAATCACGATGATCCACCAAACGATTAACCAGCGCCGCGATTAAAAGTCCGGCTCCCAAAAAACCGATGGCATATATGAAAATCACTTTGATAATTGCCGATCCAACCGGTTGAATGGATAAAATCGTAATCAGAGTGATAAGACCCAGTAATCCCATGACCAGCAAAATAACCAGGAAAGAAGTATTAATCCGGATTTCCTGAGGTTTTGTTTTTGTTTTCATGCACTCCGTTTCCTGATTTTAATTATCCTGTAGGGAACGGTCGCGACCGTTCCCTACAAATGGGATTCCCTTCGGTCGCGACCGTTCCCTACAGGCATTCCAGTTGGGGACCGTTCCCTACAGATATAAAGAGAATAAAAGATTTTACTTAAAAATGAGCTTTTTGTCAATACCGCTTCCCGGGTACAGAAAATTAAAAACCGCAGGGGCACCCCTTGCGAATGCCCTTTGAAAATAAATTCACAACTCCAGTTTCAAGCTAAACCAATGGTCCCAGCCTACAATACGATCTTCCTGGGCACAATAGTCAATCCGCCAGGCAGCTTGTTCCCAACCCAACCAAGGAATACGTACCCCGCCGCCCGCGGCCAAAACCCCGTCATCATAACCCATCCGTATAAAAAGTATTTTTTCAAAGGCATATTCCAAACCAGCGTGCAGCCTTAGAAGCGCTGAAGTTAAATTGTGTGTAGCTTCAACACTCACCAAAACTACCTGGGCTTTTCCAAACTCGCGCTGGTACGCTGCGCCGGCTTTCAGTGTGGCGGGAAACACTTCTTGGCAGCCGGTAGACCACTGCAATTTACTGTAGGCATCGCGAACCGCGAACCCCACGGAAAGCCCGGGAAATCCCTGCCAAACTACACCTGCATCCATCCCAAACCCGGTGGCATCCACCTGATCCAATTCATGATACAATCCTTTCACACCCAACCCCACGCTCCACTCCGGATTCAATGATATACCATAGGCGAATCCATAGCAGCCTTCAATGTCTGAAAAATAATAATCCGGATTGATGGAATCCACCTGGCGCGCTTCAATATTATAAGCCGCCGCGTACCTCAGGATCGTAATGCCCAAAGATCCTAGTGAAAATTGACCCGTACCGGCGGATCGCTGATCCTCAGGAAATGTGAACTCGCTCACAGGCAGGACATAGGCGATTTGTGAATAATCACCGCCCTCAGGAAAGGCCGTGTAGGCGGCCATGACCTGCTGGCGCAACGCCAATCCCAAACCTGCCGGATTCCAATATCCGGCAGCAGCATCCGTGGCCACTGCGGTATAAGCGCTGCCCAAAGCCTTGGCACGCGCATCCATACCCAGCTTCAAATACGCGCCGGCCTGTCCGCCGGTCCCTTCCGCATAAACAGTTCCAGCAACCAGCAGTACTACGAGGCTGAGCAACCATCCTGTTGGTTGACATACGTTTCTCATCGCACCACCGCGATGGTTTTTAATTTACCGGCTAATCCTGGGGCTGTGGTTAACCGGTAAAAATACACGCCATTTGCGACCCTTTGTCCTAAATCATTGGTTCCATCCCAAGTCAGCGTATTTTTACCTGCCAGGGTTTCCGCGGCCGCTATTTTTTTGTGCCAGACCAATTCCCGCGCTGAATCATATATCCTGACTTTTGTTTCAGCAGGCTCATCCAGAAAAAAAACAATCCGGGTAGTAGTATCTTTTTCCGGATAAAACGGATTGGGATAGTTGTATGAGGTTAAGGCCGTCCGTTCAACTACCGGATTACCCAGAGCAGCCAAAAGATCTATTCGGCCATTACCGGTCCGGATATCCGCGCCAATTGCTCCCACATCCACAGCACTATCCAATAAAACATTTTCAACCTCGTCCACTGTATAGCTTGGTTGATTTCCCCAGACCACCAGCGCGGCTCCGGAAACCACGGCCGCCGCAAAGGAAGTGCCTGCCATGATTGCGTACTCTCCTGCCTCAGACCCGGAGGATTTATCGGTAATATGGCTGTTTTCATTCCAATAGGTGCTTAACATACCTGTGGCTCGGGAAAATTGATCTGCGCCGGCGCCTCCGGGCGCTGCCAAATCCACATAGGAACCATAGGTGGAATAAGCAGCGCGCTGATCCCACGGATCTGTAGCAGCAACTGCTATAACATGTTCCAGGGCGCCTGGATAGTGAACTGTATTATCGCCGGTATTTCCCGCAGCAGCAATGACTAAACATCCTTGAGAGTACGCGTAATCTACTGCCTCCTGCAATACCGGCGGTGGACTGCCATCGTCGCCATATCCGCCAAGGGAGAGATTAATAATTTTCGCTCCCGCGTCTACTGCCCAACGAATGCCAACAGCAATATCCGAATCCAGTCCTTCGCCTTTATTGTTCAAAACTTTGATGGGCATGATTTTGCCCTTCCAGGCACAGCCGCTGATCCCGAGGTTGTTGTTACTTTGCGCCGCGATAATACCAGCCACATGGGTGCCATGACCATGATCATCCATACCTTCGGAAGTTGGAGAATAATCTTCTTGGCTTACCAAAGTCGCGCCGCGCACCAGACGATTTTTTAAATCCGGATGGTTCAAATCCACTCCTGAGTCCACCACCGCAACAGTGATATTCTCACTGCCATCTGCCACAGACCAGGCAAAATTGGCATTCACTTTGGAAAGATACCATTGCTGATACTGACGTTGATTTTGTTCCGGACGATAGTACGGATCATCAGGAACCACTTCAGTGGCCAAGGCATAACGCCAATAATTAGGTTGAACCCATTCCACCTGCGGATCCGCCTGCCTGCTTTTGGCCATGGCCTCAGCGGTCTGCTGTTTTGGAACACAAAAGCGTTCGCATTGCAAAGCCGGAAGCTTTCCCAAGTAACCGCTTTGCTTGGTGAATCGGCTCCCCTGACTATACTTTACCAAAATTTCAACGGCTTTTTTCTTGAGAGGTTGCTTCACAGGTATCAACGCCGGTTCGCCGGCTAATACGGATTGCGCAAAAAGCATGAATAGCAGTGTAATTCCTGCGATGTTGTGGCGCATACGATAATCCTTATGATAAATATACTATAGCCGGGTGTGTACAGGTATGAGGCATGTGAGTTTTTTCACAACGCCGCTTGAGCGTCAGGCAAACAGGCAAGGGGACGATTGAAAAGCAACAGGATGTACTGGTTTTTCGGCTTCCCGTTGTGAAAAAACTCACATGCCTCATACCTATAGCAGTGGTTTATTATACCATCTCCGTATATTATTAACCAAACACCTTCTTCTTAATAATCTAATTCTCAAAAGCGATCATAGTACAACGTACTTTTTAAAAGGATGGTGGCATGTCTGTTTTTTCCAAATGGTAAGCGGAAAACAACCTCAATCGTTGATTTGCAGCCATAGTGTTGCCCGTTGATCCGACGCTCAAGCGGCGTTTGGAAAAAACAGACATGCCACCATCCTTCAGCCAGGCACCTTTTGAATAACCGGTTTAGCCACGGGCGCACTCAGTGCGCCCCTACTGCCTTTAGGGCGAACACAAGGTTCGCCCCTACATGACAATTTGTTCCCTACTTTAAGAGCGAACACCTGCCTATGCTAAAGCTTCGGCAAGGCAAGCAAGGTTCTCCCCTATTGCTTTTAAGGACACCCGTAAAGGGCGCCCCTACTTTAACAACTTCAGGTTTCCATCCACAACCTGCACTAGAATTTTATCCCCCACAACAAAGTCTCCGGCAATCAAACGTTTGGCCAGTGGATCAGTCACCAGGCGCTGCAGCACGCGCTTCAAGGGACGCGCGCCATAAACCGGATCATATCCTTCTTTGGCCAACAATTGCCGGGCTTTATCATCCAGTTCAATTCGCAGATGCCTTGGGGCCAACCGCGCCTGCAACCGGGCTACTTGGCGGTCAACAATCCGCGCGATAACCTGTTCGGACAATCGGTGAAACAGAATCAGATCATCCAAACGGTTTAAAAATTCCGGTTTGAACTGCGCACGCAATTCCGTCATAACCGCTTGGCGCATTTCCTCTTCCGAACGCCCGCTCATCTGAGATATGGTTTGACCGCCTATATTACTGGTCATAATGATCAGGGACTGGCGAAAATCCACTGTCCGGCCCTGGCCGTCAGTTAAGCGGCCATCATCCAATACCTGCAACAAAACAGAAAATACTTCAGAATGCGCTTTTTCAATTTCATCGAATAGAATAAGGCTGTATGGTTTGCGCCGCACTGCTTCGGTTAATTGACCCCCTTCTTCATAGCCCACGTATCCGGGCGGAGCGCCAATCAAGCGTGCCACTGAATGCTTTTCCATGTATTCGGACATGTCAATCCGCACCATAGCTGCTTCGTCATTGAACAGAAATTCCGCCAAAGCCCGCGCCAATTCGGTTTTACCCACACCCGTGGGTCCTAAGAACATGAACGATCCCACCGGCCGGTTGGGTTCAGCCAAACCTGACCGCGCCCGGCGCACAGCGTCTGAAACCGCTTGTACCGCTTCATCCTGTCCGACCACACGTTTTTTCAACACCTCTTCCATAGTCATTAGTTTGGTCATATCGCCTTGCAATAGTTTAGTTACCGGAATTCCAGTCCAGCGTGCCACCACTTCAGCCACATCTTCCTCATCCACATCATCCTTGAGCAAGGCCTGGCCCTGGCTTTTTTCTGTTAACGCCTGTTCGGTTTTCTCCAATTCAGCCTGCAGTTCCCGCAAACGGCCGTAACGAATTTCCGCCACACGCTCCAAATTGCCTTCCCGTTCCGCGTTGGCTTCTTCCTGCTTTAACCGGTCCAGTTGCTCCTTGATCTTTTGCACCTGTTCAATATCCTGTTTTTCCTGCTGCCACTGTTGGCGCATGGTATCACGCTTTTGAGTATGTATTTTCAACTCTTTTTCCAATTCCTGACTGCGCGCTTGCGCGGCCTGACCGCTTTCCCGTTTGAGCGCCTGGCGCTCGATTTCCAATTGACGCGCCTTTCGCTCCACTTCATCCAATTCAGCCGGCAGGCTGTCGATTTCCGTACGCAAACAGGCTGCCGACTCATCCACCAGATCAATAGCTTTATCCGGTAAAAAACGTCCTTGAATATACCGGTGACTTAGTTCTGCTGCCGCGACCAGGGCGGCATCCTTAATTTTTACGCCATGATGCAACTCATAGCGCTCGCGCAAACCGCGCAGAATGGAAACCGTATCCGCAACCGTAGGTTCGCCCACCAAAACGACTTGGAAGCGTCTTTCCAAAGCCGCGTCTTTTTCAATATATTTCTTATATTCATTCAAGGTCGTGGCGCCAACACAGCGCAATTCACCCCGTGCCAGGGCGGGTTTGAGCATGTTCGAAGCATCAATGGCGCCTTCCGCCGCGCCCGCGCCCACCACCGTATGCAATTCATCAATAAATAAAATAACTTCTCCACTGGCAGCGGCAATCTCTTTGAGCACTGCTTTGAGCCGGTCTTCAAATTCTCCCC
>JAGLMY010000221.1 GCA_023139775.1 bacterium | reverse complement strand
GGGCCCTGCAGGATTTAACCTTATTGCAATTAAACAACACTGTTCCGGTAAGCATTCGCAAAGCCTTGAAAGATAATCCTGAAGATTTGAAGATTACTTTTGATGAAGCCAATTCCGATCTGTTATCCAAGTTAATGCAAGGGACGGATGAAAAATACCGCTTCTCAATAGGTTTTCAGGTAAGGCCGATTTTGATCACGCCCACGCAATCTCCTGAATATAATTTATTGGTTGGCATTGATTATATTAGCGACACCATTATAGGAGAAGCAGGCATCCAATTGGATGTATGGGCAACTGATTTTGTCATACTGGATAGTCTGGGCCGGGAAAAATTTGATGCCGGCGAGCCGATCAACATTTGCGGTCAAAATTTATTATTACCTGATTTAAAAGCCTACCTTAATGACAAAGAAATGACTATTAATGAAGCGGAGACTACTAATAATTTAATGGTTGCCACTGTCACGGATCTGGTTGCGGCCAATAAATTATCCGCCGGCCAGTGGCCGATTACCGTCGGCCAACCATTGCCGTCAGGCCGGACAAGAAAAAGCAATGTATTATTAGGCAAATTATTACCTGGAATAACAGCAGCGCCAGGCTTCACGCCGGACGGCGATTATGGATTTATCACATTAACCGGCAAGTTATTAGGCGGCCTGGAAGATGTGATCACCATGGCTTTATATCAGGAAGGTACAGTAGTGAAAGTTTATGATGATCTGGAAGGCAGTATTATGCAGCAATCATTAAAAGTAACCATTCCAGGCACGGATAAACCAACCAGCGGGACTTATAGAATTATTTTAAGAGTTAATGGGCAGCAGGCCAAGCAAAGTCCGGAGGTGGCCCTGCCATGACAGTGGACCTGAAGATGGAAAAACCATTTACTATGCTACCCGGATTTTCCGTTGACGACCAGCCGGCCAGGCATTGGCTGCGGCAGGTGACCATTAGATTACGCCGGGAGATAGCTTGGTTATGGTATGAACAAGGAGTCTTGCCGGCCGGCCGGCCGGATACCCTTCCGCCTTTTAAAGCCAAAGCTCCGGCTGTGCTCAACCTGCAACGATTCTGGAAAAAGAAACAGGAGTTTTTCAGGACTGATCCCACAGCCAAATATCTCAGCGAATTATTGGAAGAACCCATGGATTATACCGGAAGCGCGGCCCGGGGATCTTTTGGTTGGATTATGGCAGAGCTGGAACTTAATGATATTGAAGCTTTTACCCTGGCGCTGGGGTTAATTTCCGTATTTGACAATTCTATGGGAGCAGTCATTGCTGCTTGCCATAATGATGCCAATAAGATACAACCGACTTTGGCCCTGGCTCAGCGTTTATGGGATTATCCGGAGCAAGTTATGGGCGTGGCAGATCCGGCCCATCCTTTATTCCACTATGGATTATTGCAATCACCAACCATGCTTCAGGATCATCGCATTGACTGGGACCGTCCGATCAGTATTGCCCCGTTGATAGCCGGACAATTGCTATTCCCGAAAACCGGCCCTATTGACGGATTTGAATTAGTGGACAATCCTACGCAGTCAGCAGCATTGCCGCCGCCAATAGCTCAATTAGTCGCCTCCCGGCTGGTGAAAGAGCAAAAGCGGCATACCCGTCTTATTCCCATCTTAGGTGTAAAAGGCGCCCCTTTTCATGATATGGTTATGAGAATTGAGCGGCAAACCGGACGAACTGCTCTGCGCTTTTCAGAAGAACCCACCCTGTTAAAAGTTAAACCATATTTTGATTCCATCGCAGTATTTTGCTGGCTGAAAGGCATGGATTTATATATTGATGCTGAGCAAGTACAGCTTATCACCCGGGAAAGACAACAACTGGACATCGAACTCTTGCCCCGGTTGTCCATACCGGTCAATATCTTTATCAGCATAACCGAGCGGCAGCAGATTTCAAACTGTCCGGCAACTTACCTATTGCCAACAGTAGAATTATTGACCTTTACTTATCAAGAGCGGCTGGGCTATTGGCAGGAATGTTTACAGGAAAAAGCCGCGGGTCTGGAAAACAGCATAGCAGAATGCGCCCGTCAGTTCCGGTTTCAGAAGGAAGCTATTGCTTCGGTAACCAAAGGCTTGAAAGCCCTGAATCGCACTTTGAGCAAAGATGATTTAATCATGGCTTGCCGGGCGGAAACAGAAAT
>JAGLMY010000220.1 GCA_023139775.1 bacterium | reverse complement strand
GTGCTTTTCCTTGCTTTCAGAAGCAGCGTGTTCCATCAGATAATCCAAACATGCCGGTGGAATGGTATGATCTTCATTGGACTGTATTCCTAAAAGCGGCACATTCAATTTCGGCAAATCCTGCCGGGCAATCTTCATCACCCGTAATAAATCTTCTAAACTCAGATTGATCGTAATGTGCCAATTCCGTTCCTTTTTCATCCACAATAGTTAATCCGGAAAACTGCTTAAAAGCGTATTTAAGCTCATACTGCTGAATAATTTTCTTAATGGTGTAGAGATACGGGACGTAGATAACTTTAAACTTAAGCTGATTTCTAAAGTTCTCTACGTCCCGTACTACCGTACTACAATCCCCCCCGGCCTTTTTGTCTGTAGGGAACGGTCCCCTACGATTAAATACGATTTTTTTTAATTTGGCTTATTGTCTATGGCATGGGCCAGGGCATACACCTCAGAGCGGGGAATGCCCTTCCGGCGCGCCACTCTGGCAATGGCTTGATTGAGCGCGAGACCCTCGGCCTGGAGGCGCTCCAGCTCACTATGGATGCTCTCACCGACTTCAGGCGCTTCCTGGTCTGATCCGGCTACCACCAGTGTATATTCGCCCCGGGTAAAACCTTGGGCCCGCTCAATCAGCTCTGAAAATAGGCCGGTGATGAATTCTTCATGTATTTTCGTCATTTCCCGGCATAAAACCGCCTGCCGGTCTCCAAAAACCTCCAGCATGTCCTGCAATGTTGTTGTCAAACGATGGGGTGAGACGAAAAAAACCAGCGTTTCCTGCCAGTAGTTCACTCTCTCCAGTTTCCGCCGCCTGGCCCCGGATTTGGTCTCTGGAAAACCTAAAAAGACAAAGGTATCCATAGGCAGGCCGGATCCCAGTAAGGCAGTCAGCACTGCCGAGGCTCCGGGTAAAACCTCAATGGTAATGTTGTGTTTTTTTGCTTGCTGGACAAAATAGGCGCCTGGATCAGAAACTCCGGGCGTTCCGGCATCTGTAACCAGGGCTATCTGTTTTCCAGCCAGCAAGAGCTGTAGGTACTCTTGTGTCTTTTTCTTCTCCACCTCTTGGTAATAGCTCTGCAAGGGACAATGGATATCAAAATGGGTGAGTAGTTTTCGGGTATGCCGGGTATCTTCCGCCAAAATCAGATCAGCCGCTTTGAGACACCGCAAGGCGCGTAAGGTGATATCTTCCAAATTACCAATCGGTGTGGCCACCAGGCTCAGCGTACCCCGGCCTTTTTTCTCTGCTTCCGCAGTGTTTAGCCCTGAATCCGGCGGGCAAAAGGTCCGGCCGGTATGCTTGCGAAACTTACGGGCAGTCATAAAATTATTCGTTCTTCGGCTTTGGCGGTATTGGTTTTATTTTCTGTGACTCACGTATGATCATCTCCATTTTATCCAATTCGCCGGTTTTTAATTTTCCGTCTTGCAGCACCTCTTCGACTACTTTTAAAACAAACATCAAGTTACCGCCCACCTCCACTGCCAGCGGTTGGTCGGTTTTGGCCATGGTCTCAGCCTGCTGCAGCAATTTACGCATTCGCGTGGTTTCATCTCCGGTAAAATTGGCCTGCTTTTGATACAAGTCTTTTTGTAATTTTTCACAAGTCGATTGCACGCTCAACTTTATAAACCGGGCCTTGTTGGCCTGTACAAAAACAACCATGCCTATTACTATCAAGCCGACAACAACCACACTACCAATCAGCCAGGATAACCAGGCCGTTGATTTTCGTGTTGCGGCCCTGGCTGCGGCCGGGACTTTTATTAGCCGCTCTTTTTTCAACTTCTGTTTCCGACCCATATTACTTGCCTCCTATAATTCACCAAAACGTGGAATATAAACATCTGCGGCTATGATCACCGGGGGCTGCGCTCGCTGAAACGCAGAATCACGAATACGCTGATAAATCCAGAATAGTTTCTCTTCCTGCATGCCTAATTTTTGTAAATGCGCCAAGGAAATACGCACATCCACGATCTGATACAAGTAGTAATCAAGCTCTTTCCATAGGCGCTCAATATCCTGATCCCAGAGTTTTCCGTCCGGATCATAAACACGTAAAACGTTCTCCAGAATACTTCTGGGAATCTTAAGGTATCGGGCCAGGTCCAGCACTTGGCTCTGATACAAATCCCCCAAAGGATTAAAGACATATGCCATATCTCCGTGCTCGGTTCCAAACCCCAGAATGGATTTGGTTTTATTTAGACTGCCGAGGACCAGGGCATCTTTCGCGCCGGCAATATCATGCAATGCTGCCATGCGTTCCCGGGCAATACGCCGTTTACGCGCAGCAGGAGTGACATTGGGTTTGGCAACAAAAACAACTTTCAGAATAGGCCGTAAATCCGTCATTTCCAACGGACAACGCAATGCTTGAGCCACCGCGTCCGCCCGGGAGCGAAGCAACGAACTGCGATCCGCTTCTATGCAATGAACCAAATTAACCTTATCCCTACCCAAAGCCTCGATGATAATACCCGCCGTCACAGCAGAATCCAAACCGCCGGAAATTCCCAGCACAACTTTACTTTTCCCCTGCTCATCCATCTTTTCCCGAATTGCCTGCACCAAATGCTTTTTCATCCGGGATGCGTCAATGCCCGGAAATTTCAGCCCTTTCAGGCCTGTGCTCAAGGAGCCGGTAAATTGTTCTGCTAATGCACCCTCAGTAGCGATAAACGCTGTAGTAAAACCATATTCGAGTTTTGATAAGCTTGCTTCCGCTGCCTCAAACGAGGGTGATACTCTCGGTTGTGATGTTCCGGAACGCCTTCTATAGGAACTATAGCGTCCTGACCGCTGGTGTGTTTTCCGTGGCGGCGAGGGTGTTGGTGCTTCACTCCCGGATTGAGCCGCCTGCTTTTCATGAGTAGACGGTTGTGCCTGCGGAAGCTGCGGTCTTGGGGTGTGACTGTTGGATTCGGTTGTCTCAGTTTTGTGAGTTGTGTCCGGAGTTGTCGGATTGGCGCTTGCCGGTTTTTGCGGTTTTTTATGCCACCGGGAAGAGCGATAACGCCGATAGGGTTTGCGGGCAGCCGGTTGATCTGCCCCGCCCTCTTTTTTCGACTCTGCTTTATTTTCTTCTGTCATTGCGTACCTCTACATTCCTAACCCGGACAAGCCGGAACTAAAAAGTGATATTCACCGCAGATACGCAGAGAAAGATGGGATAAAAACCGTAGAGACGCGATTAATCGCGTCTCTACATAGAACAATCTCTACGTCTCGGCGGTGAAATAATCTTGCCATAAAAAACACGAATTTGAGAACTAAGATACTAACTAGTCCTAGCCTGCGTCTTAATATCCCAGGGTTGCTAAGGTATTTAAATTACGTTTGGTAATTTCATTGTCTTTATCCAGTTTCAAAGCCAATTCCCACTCTTGCCTGGCTCTGAGATACCGTCCTTGTTTAAAAAACGCGGTCCCCCAATTGTTGTGCGCAATGGCCAAGCTCGGATCCAGACTGAGGGCCTGCTCAAAAGCGGCAATCGCGTCATCCAACCTTCCTATTTTTAAGTAGACACTTCCCAGATTGTTGTAGACTTTGGCATCGCTGGGATTGAGCCTTAGCACCTGTTGAAATTCAGTAATCGACTGATCGTATTTGCCTTGCTTGTAATACACCAATCCTAAAGCACGGTGGGCTTCGCTGTCTTGCGGGCGGTTCCGGGTCAGACGTTGATACTCCTGCTCAGCTTTGGCATCCTCCCCTTGATCAGAATACAATTTTGCCAGTTGAGCCGTGGCTTCCGGATGATCTGGCGCCAACTTCAGACTTTTATTCCAGGCTTCATAGGCATCACTTATTTTTCCGGTATCACGATACTCTCTGCCTCTGTGATAATAAGCATCGGCGAGTTTGCGGGTCAATTGGGTGTGATTCGATTTTTTTTTATGAATCTCAGCCAACACTTCAATAGCCGCGTCTTTCATTCCCTTGACAGTGAGCGCTTCGGAAAGACTGATATGGATATCCACCCGGTTGGGCTCTGTCTCAATGGCCCGATAATAGGCGGCAATCGCCTCATCGGTTTTTCCTTCAGCCTGTAGTTCTTGCCCTTGCTGATAATGACCTCCCATAGTGGCACAACCGGCGAACAAGACCAATCCCAGCAACACAGCGGATAATTGTAAAATGGTAATTTTAGAATTCAAAATTATCCTCATGAATTATTATTTTTATTTAATTGTAGAGACGCGATCAATCGCGTCTCTACAAGATCAATCGCGTCTCTACCAGATCAACCGCGTCTCTACCAGATCAACCGCGTCTCTACTACGGTAGCAAATTGAGATAGCCTTGTCAAGGAACGTAGAGACGCGATTAATCGCGTCTCTACAACTGGTCTAGAATTTTTAAATATTCCTGTTCGCTCTCGCAGGTATTCACCTGCCGCCGGATTTCCGCTGTGTTGGGTAAGCCCTTCAAATACCAGGCAGTATGCTTGCGCATTTCCAAACGAGCAGTCCGTTCACCCTTGAGTTTTTTTAGACCCGCATAATGTGTCCGGATAATTTCCACCCGGTCTGTCAGGGACGGCTCTGGCAATGTCTCGCCTGTGCTCAAGTAATGATTAATATGTTGGAAAACCCAGGGCCGGCCTAAAGCTCCGCGCCCTATCATCACCGCATCACATCCGGTTTCTTCCAACATAGCTTTGGCATCTGCTCCGTAAATCACATCACCATTTCCGATCACAGGAATATTCACGCTTTTCTTCACCGCCTGAATGATATTCCATTGCGCGTGTCCTTCAAATTTTTGTGACCGGGTCCGGGCATGCACTGTAATCGCCGCAGCACCAACAGATTCCACCCGTTTGGCAATCTCAGTCGCATTGATCCGGTTGGCATCCCAGCCGGCCCGTATTTTTACGGTCACCGGCACCGGACATTTTTTCACACAGTGTTCGACGATCGACTGCAGTATTTCCGGTTCCTTGAGTAGCGCTGAACCGCCCCGATGTCGCACTACCTTGGGCACAGGACAGCCAAAATTAAGGTCCACGATATCTGCGCCGGCCGCTGCCAAATGGAGGCTGGCTGCTGCCATAATATCCGGATCTGCACCGAACAGCTGAAAGGCTACCGGGTGTTCAGACGGATCCGTGGACAGCATGCGCAGAGTATTCGGTTGACTTCGCAACAGGCCATGACAGCTCACCATCTCAGAACTCACTAAGGCTGCACCGTATTTTCTACAGAGCTGCCGAAAAGGCAGATTACCGATGCCGGCCAATGGAGCCAGAATCGCCCTACCGTCCAGGATAACAGCTTGTATTTTCATTTCAAGCCGACTTCACATATGGAGTAGCTGGAATAAGTTCTACATTGGCAATGGCCGGCAAATTCCAATCTGACCGCTTACCGGCCTTAAGATAACGGGCCCCCACCGCGGCAATCATTGCCGCGTTGTCCGTGCACCAGGCAATGGGCGGACAGAAAAAGGGAAGGTTCTTAGCTTTAGCAGCCACAGTAAACCGCTCACGCAAAGGGCGATTGGCAGCCACCCCGCCGGTTAAAACCAGAGCTTTTACCGGATGCGCCTGCATAGTAAGCAGGGTTTTGCGCACCAGGTCATCAACTATGGTTTTTTGAAAAGCAGCAGCTATTTCCTCTGCAGAATAGGTTTTCCCCTCCTTGGCTTGAGTCTCCAGGAGATAGCGCACTGCAGTTTTTAAACCAGAGTAGGAAAAATCCAAGGAGCCGTCCTTCATGCGCGGCACAGTAAATTTTAGAGACGTAGGCTGACTTGCACTGGCTGCGCTTTCAATAGCCGGTCCGCCGGGATAGGGCAATCCCAATAATTTCGCGACTTTATCAAATGCTTCGCCCACAGCGTCGTCACGGGTTTTGGCCAGCAATTCATAATCCGGCAGATCCCCCGAGTGAACTAAATACAGACAAGTATGTCCACCGGAGGCTACCAATCCCAAAAAGGGGTAGGGTAAAGGCGGTTGGTTCAATTCCGCGGCAAAAAGATGTCCTTCCAGATGATTTACACCAATAAAGGGCAACTGTCCGGCAAAGGCCGCAGCCTTAGCCCAGCTCAAACCCACGAGTAAGGCGCCCATCAAACCCGGCGCATAGGTCACAGCAATTCCATCTATGTCATCCCACCCCAAGTCCGCCTGCTGAAATGCTTCTTCCACTACGCGGGGCAGATCCCGCAAATGCTGCCGCGAAGCCAGTTCAGGAACTACTCCGCCGTAGGGCGCGTGAACATGCATTTGTGAGGCCACAATCGAAGCCAGCACGTGTTGTTCCTGCGTTACAATGGCTGCCGCCGTTTCATCACAGGATGTTTCAATACCAAGGATTACTGTCATTCAGCAATGATCTCCAGCGTATCAGGAATCACCGATAAAACCTTTATATTCTTATATCCTAAATTCATAGGGTATTTATATATTCCTTTCTTCTTAATATTTGATACATCAATAAGGGGTGCTAATTCACCTGCAAATAGATTCTTTACAATTGCTTCTGGTCCCTCAATCTCCACAGCAAGATACATTGAATCAGGACTAATGCTATATTTTGAAGGAACATTTAATAATTCAACAGGCACGCTATCAAATCTTCTCTTCATTAATTTATCAACAGGTATTGTTACATTAATAACTTTCGGCTCAACAGTAATAAATTGATAATTATGCTTTATCAATGCTTTTTCTGAAAAGTTTTTTGTTGCATTCTCCAAATCTATTGAACTGCTTTCAATATGAAAGATTTTTTCAATTAATGATTTACCACCTGTTATTTTCACTTTTTCTGGCTTATATATAATCTCACCTGAGCGGGCATATCCATTTGCAGGATTGTTTTCCAGTACAGGAACAACAGGAACATCTTTTGTTCTCAAACTATCCATTGATAAAATAATTGCTTTTTCCTTAATACGCAATATATTTATATCTTCATCAGAGAGAGGGATTTTTATCATTGAATTATCAATATTAATAATTAAGTTCTCGTTTGGTTCAATATTAAAATCATTAAGATTAATTTCCACAATCACCTTTTTTCTGAATAATTTCATAAGAATAAATTCCATACTCTTGCCTTCAAGTATTATCTCAGTTTCTAATTGATTCATTGATGTAATCACAAGAGAATCAGGAATATTTCGGAGTATAATATCAGCTGTTTTCTCTATCTGAACATCTCTACTTAACATTGCATTTAACCACATAAAAATCGCAATAATTAATGCTATGCTCTTAATTAATTTATTCTTCTCAAAAAATGCTTTAATATTCATAAATACATATTAAGATATATATATTAAATGTCAAGGGACGGTCGTCCATTTTGTCCATAAATCAATATTCGTACATTATATTTAGTTATTTATGGACAAAATGGACGACGTGCTTGAAAAAGTGGAAAAAGT
>JAGLMY010000022.1 GCA_023139775.1 bacterium | reverse complement strand
CGCCCCTACTGCGCCCTGCAAGGTCAATTGAATATAAAAAGTATCACTTCCTTTCATGCCGGTTATAAAGACATAATCGTAAACCAAGACTCCGGTATCCATGGTAAAATCATTTAAAGGCCAGGTCGAAGCACCTTTTACAATACTAATTTTCCATGTGGCAGATGGGCTAACACTGATAATGCTAATTTTAATATTTCCATAACTAGCCACATTGCAGGTTATTTCAGGCGATAAAACGCTGCCTTGAGTGCCCTCAGCAGTGCGGGTAATTGCAGCATAAAATGGCGTGTAGGAACAAAATATCTCGGCATCACTGGCGGGGTCCTCGGTTTCATCTGACCATCCAGGAGGTTGTAATAAAAAAAAACCTACAAAATCTTCTCTCCAGATATCAGCGCCCCAAACAACGCGCGCTCCCAACAAGAGCGCTATAATTAGAATAATTCGGAACGATCTTACAGGCTGCATTTCTGATCATCACTTCCTTCAAAAACGCTTTATTTGCGCTGCTTTTCAAAAAAACATAACTTATACCTTAACGCTCACAGATACTCTTCCTAATATTTCTCTATAGTTGAAGTATACCACAGAAATGCGCAGGAAACCAGCAATTCGACCATGGTAAATGGGAATAGGAAGAGACATCCTATTCCCCATTCCCACTTATTACAATAATTTATTTTGGATTTTAAATTCAAACGCAAAGGACGGATTTCCCCGATCGGTAAAATTATTTAAGAAAAGAGACTCTCTGCAGTCGCAAACCCGCCCCCACGGGTCGCAACCGAAGGGAATCCCATTCTATAGCTATCCATTCGGTTGGGGGACTGTTCCCTGCAATATTATTGTATCAAGGCCACCTTCTTATTCCGGTTTAATATCACCTTACCACCCGGATTTCTTATTACAATCCGGCAAATATAAATACCCGGCGCGATATCCAAAGCATCCCATTGCGTTCTTAATGTCTGCCCGGTTCCTCCGTCTTTATGCTCCTCAATATGCGCTATGCGTTCACCGGTAACGCAATAAATATCTATGACCACTTTCACCTGACCGGCAATGTTGTAGGCAAAGATCACACTACCCTTGGCAGGCTGCGGGTAAGCCAGGACTTTTTCCGGCTTAAGCCAGGGCATGGTAGTAGGCGTCATGGTTGGAGTGGATGTACAGGTTGCTGTTGCCGCTTCTTTAGTCGGCGTCGGTGTCCACGTGACTGTAACTGTGGGTGTATTCGTAGGTGTTACTGTGGGAGTTGACGTAAATGTCTCCGGTGGGGGATCAATTACACCTGCAGCTTGCATTTCCCCATTCAATATTTCTTCTCCTGCAGTTCGCGCCTCTTCCTCAGTAGGATAACTCACATTTTCAACAGTGCTTTCCGTTGATCCATCAGCGCCGGCTCCACTGCATTGTTCTGGTATCACAACGATGGGTATATAGCAGCGGCCTTGAAATCCGTACCCTAATCCCTGATTATCTACACGAATAATATTAAGATACCAAACCTGGCTGGAGGCAGTAAAAATCACGCTTGCCCGTTCACCTGCCGGACCTGTACTTGTGTAAGTCTCTTGAAAATCGCCAAACATACCGGACCCGCGAACAACTTCGTAATGCACTCGAATATTGGGTTGGCACACTCCGGCGTATTTTGAAACCGCCAAGACACTCTGCGCTTTATCAGGATACATAATGATCCCGCTTTCCGGCCAGGCAAATAATTTTTGCGGAGTCAGTGGTGTAGGTGTTATTGTGGGTGTAGCTGTCATGGTAGTAGTCGGTGTTGCAGTGAACGTAAAAGTCGGTGTAAATGTAGTAATAGTTGGTGTGCTTACCTGATCTTCCCGAATAATCCGGACTGAATCAATATTAACATAATCCCCTGCTTCATAGGCCAGCAGGTCTACCCGGACAGAAAAGGCTCTCGGATCCATATACCCCCTGTCAATATGATGCTGGTCATTAATTCTAATATGTTTGGTCCCTGGTCCGTAGATGCCGGGGCCGCTCCACATTCCACCATTTTCTTCTATCATCGTCACATACACCGCATAAAAACTCGGTCCCACGCTGTGCACATTGATTTCCAGTGTATTATATATATCCAAATCCAGATTTCGAATGACTGAGGACTGCACCGTGCCCACCGAATTAGTGGCATTCTGCAAGGTTAAGCGCGCTAAAGTGCTTCCGTCATTAGTAAAGCTTGCATTATTGATCACATTCCAGCCAACCGGCACTTCATCAGCAGGACCGGTAAAATGGTCTGAAAAACCTTGCGCACCGGATTCACAAATACGGAGATAATCAATCTTAGTGCAGCTTCCAGTCTGTCCGTTGATCCATACTTTTATTGAAAATCCGGAATAGTCAGGATTACCCTGAATATCTGCTAAATATGCACGCTGTACCCCGCCTTGCGACAATCCGCTAAATAATGAAAAATAACGTTGTTGCCCACCTTCCTCCTGCAAACCAATATCCAGATGTGTTTTTTCGGAAATGTCTTCCAGCTTGATTTCTACAGCATTGAACACAGTTGCATTCAGGTTCATAATAACCGGAGACACTACATCACCATAGGTATTCAAATTGCCAAGTGTAATCACAGCCTGACCATTGCCATTCTGCTCAATCCTAGCGTTGTATTCACCCCAAGCTTTTCGGTCACGCCAACCAACAGGCGTTTCGTTGACTGCACCGTCAAACTCCTCAACCCACCCCTGCGGAGAAAGCGTTGCTACAGGAACAGGCGGATGTTGAACTAATTTTATGTAGTCAAGATCAGCTGTATGACCTGTCTGTCCGTTAAACCAAAAGATTGTTGAAATGGAGGAAACATCCGCGGTCGTGGCAATCGCAGAAAAGCGTACTCGGTATGTACCCGGAACATCCAAATGACTGAAGCGGTCAGTATACAAATACTCTCGTCCTTCGCGGTGCTGCTGCAGACCAAAATCAAAATACGCGCCTGCAGTCATATTAGTTATCTTAAATTCAATAGCATCGTATTGTGTGTCATCATAATCAGCTACCAAAGGACCTTCAACATCACCAAAGGTTGCATTCACCAGCTTGGTTTGGGCATGCGTGATCCCATCTCTCCTGAGTGTGACATTGCTACTGCGTTCAATCCAGCCGGCAGGTATTTCGTTAGCAGGTCCGGTAAAATGTTCTTCATAACCAGCAGACGGATCACCAAAACGCAAATCATCGATATAGGCACGATAATAAGTTCCGTGAGATGACGTGTTTTTATCATCAAAAACAACGAATACTTGATGAATGATACGATCCTGCAGACTGCTCAGATCCACTGCCACATCATTCCAGGTATTGGCAGGATTGGCAGTGACATGACGCGCATCCGGATGTACGGGCACACCAGCTTGATCTTCTAATCCTGAATCCCGGAAATAAGCACGATTTTCCGGCACATTAGGATCAGCCCCTTCAGCAGTATGCATAAAATCAATACCCACGCAGCGGTTCCCATCACCTATTTTATCTCCTTCCAAATGATAAATACGATAACGCAGTTTCATGCCAGGTTCAATTTTAATATTATGATAAGAAATGAGTACGTCATTGAAAAGCCAGGAATAGCAATACGCTGAATTGGCGGTAGCATGACCGGCCACGACTAAGTATTGATTATCTGTAAAAGCCGGTACTCCCTTGTTCCCTGAATAAGCACGCGTAGACAGAGGAAAAGCATATTCTTCCTCAGCATAGGTTTCCACATTACTTTTGGCTTCATAAATATTGTCATACCCTCGAGGTTCCGTATCTCCTTCCCAGCCTGTGACAAGCGGCGCCGCCGAAGTTCCGGTAGTTGATTTGGCTGGAAGCAGATTATATTCTGCAATCTTATCTGCGTATTGCTTGATATCCGCGTAATTATTGCATGGTTCAAATAAGTAACCGGCAGTATACCAGGCTAGTCCTTCATACCCATACTCGGCCATGTTCTTAAAGGCAGCCTGCATGCCTACATACCAATCTTTGCCGGCATTTTCACCGTATTTGCCTAAACTGTATTTATCCGCCAGCATGGCAAAATAATGAGGCGGTGAATAATCAGTGTAAAGAGCGCTGGTTTCCCAAGCTATTTCACCATAAGCGCGTTGATCAAGCTGCATGGCTGTATTTAAAAAATATAAATTAGCTCGATTGGCAGGGGTGATACCAGCTAAATAGCGGTCCGGCACTAATCCACGTCTAACCCAATAGTTGTTCTTACTAGTCGCCATCAAATCATCCTGAACTTCTTGTTCAATATCACCAGCTAAAGCAGCATACCCACCTTCCATTAAAAAGAGTTTCGAATTCGCAAATTTTCCTCGCACTACTGGAATAAGCCAATTAATATAATCCACCAGACTTTGATGATACCAAGCGAGGTATTTTTCAGCTGCATAATGATCAGTTCCTTGTCCATCATCTAAGGACAGTGCATCAATCTCAATCGTGCCGCTGCCGGAGGATATATAGATATCCACATAGGCTTTTACAACATTGCTATGCATGGTGATATTCCGGCTTACTTGTGTCCAGGTTGTTGCAATTGAGTCAAGCACGGTTTCATTAAGAATAGTACCTGTCTCATCCACTTGCCGCAAGCGAATCGCAGCAGTATTGGCACCTGAGCCTTTGACATAAGCTTGCAAGGTATAACTGCGATTAGCTACGACTTTTACTTCTTGGTGCAGATAATATTGATTTCCGCCAGGACTCCCAAGCTGCAGATGCTGTGCTCCAGTATTACTGCCTATGGTTGCAATAGTGAGCTGCCAACTGCCAGGTTGATCAATAGCAACCAGGGTGGATGTCCGCCAGCCTGAAATGGCTTGAGCTGGACCGGTAAACATGGTGAGATAATAGTTATCTTCAAATCCGCCATTGGTTATTCGTTCGCCGGCAAAAGGATCTTTGGTTCCCGGCAGAGCTGGTTTAAAATCCAGAATTTCCTGCAACCGTGCATCACCTGCATACGCAGCTGCCAGCGAAATTCTGGCATTGGTATCATACGCCCAATAGCAATTATTGTTGCCTTGAAAATCCTCAGTGCGGTGTATAGCGCTGCGGCCTTCATCATTGGCATCCAACACATGAACCGGATAAGAAACTTCACCGTACTGTCCGGCAGATAAATAGACAGCATGAAAATCAGTGCCCAACTCAGTCACGATTTGTGAAAGATATTCATCAAATTGATTCTGATATGGATTAGTGCTTGGATTATGCCAGATACTGGCGGCACTAGTGTCTATTTCATCTTTATCCAGACCATGTACTTCCGGTTTCCATTCTACCTCGTATTGATTTTTAAATCGCGCGTTTGGATAGGTTTGGAAATACCATTCCGGCACTGGAAAAAAATTAATTCGCAGAATAACATCAAAACCATGATCTCGATACCTCCGCAGTTCAGCCTTTTTTTGATTAATATAACCAGTATCCCATTGATTATCCCCAGTGGACTCAAATAGATTCCAACGCAGATATAGATTGCGGGCATTTAAACCCCGATCTTTTTCATCATCCAAATAAAGCGCATCTGAAGGTTTGCCATTGCTATCTGACTCATCCCAAGCTGTCCCAAAATGGTAAGCTTGTGCGCTATTCTGCCATAATACTGTACAGATCAACACGCTTATGATTTTTACTGAATTTCGAAACTTCATCTCACACCTCCCCGGCTATTCAATCCAATTTAAAATATGTGCGTTTATAAAAATTTCCCTTAACCTGGGAGTTAGACTAAAAAGAAGCGGAAATATAACAACAGGCGTGATTTTTTTATAAAAACAGGGCCGGACATTGCGCCCACCCCTACAAACACTCTGAAGTAATCCAATTACACTCCAATGACTCCTATTTTCAGAAGCTCACCCCAATCGCCATCTGATGGGTTAATCCCAGATCTCCATAGGAGACCATAGCATAATCCAGATTGATCACAGACAATTTAGCACCAAGACCAGCAGTCAGCCCTGTTACTCCGCCTAATTCGCCGGCATCTTTGATCTTATAACCAACTCGCACGGCTATCATATTATTATACCAATACTCTGTCCCAATATTGGCTGAGCTATAATTAGTATCACCAAAAGGAACGTTGACATCAAGCAAGACATTCCACGAATCCCCGGAATTCATCAGAATGGGAATACCATAGGCCGCACCAGCTTTGACATTCATAGGTAAATTTTTACCCGCTACTTGTGCTCCCAGATTCTGAACAGCCAAACCAATGGTTAACTTTTCCACGCCGGTTTGCAGCAGACCGCCAATATCAAAAACCACTGCCGAATAATTTTTCGTATCAATATTCTGGCTGTAATATTTCACAGTCGCGCCAAGTGATAATGTTTCCAGCACTTGTTGACCATAACCCAGGGATAAAATCAATGCCGAAGGATTAAACTCACCAACAACTTCAGGGACTACGCCATCAAAATCCACTTTTTTAATACTGCCATAATTAAAATAAAATACATTAGCTCCCAAACCTGCTCCCGGAAAAAGTTGGTAAGCAAAAGCTACATATTCCAACAAAGTTTCTTGAATAAATATATTATGCATAAACCCGGCTTGTGCTCCAGTAATGCGGGATAAACCAGCTGGATTCCAGGCAGTGGCATTAAGATCATCGGCCAAAGCCACATAAGCTTCACCTAGAGCTACTGGTCTGGCACCTAAACCTAATTTCAGTTCCGGAGCAACTACTTTCCCAATATCATAATTGGTTTGTTCTGCCCACAGGACACCTCCGGAAAAAATAATAACAATCATGGCAATCATTGTAATAAGTGCTTTTTTCATTGCTTTATCCCCTTTCCTGTATAGTTCGCAGTTATGCTCGAATCCAGGTAGCGCCAGTATTCGGCTTCTACTTATTCAGACTAATTTGAGATGAAAATATTACATTCTTTTTTATGTTTTTTAGCAGAATTTTGTATGAAGTTAATAATAGGATGCAATTTCGGGTGAACTAATCAGAACCGTTACTGATTAACTCGAAAAACCCGTACTGAATCGAGGATAATATATTGCCCTTCTGTTCCTTCCATATTAATACGAATTGAGAATTCTTTTGTTCCCTGCCAACCTGTTTGTTTTTGAAAATCCGCTTCCCGGGTTCCATAATTAGTAGATCCGCTCACTAAATCATAACATTTATTGGTTCCTCTTTCGACCAAAGCGATATTCCATTTGGCGCCTGGTGATACACTTATGGTCTTTGCTTCGATGTAGTTATATGTACTGACATCACACCGTATCCATTGAGTTTGAACTCGACCCCAATCACTATCCGCCGTACGGGTCATGGCTGCATAGCCGGTTTGACAGGAATAGTTCAGTTCAGCATTCGCACCCCAATCATCGCTTTCATCAAGCCATTGGGATGGTTGGTTCCCTGTTGGACCGGCAAAATTTTCAACCCACCCTTCAGTTGTAGGTACTGTTCTTTTTAGTATAGAACTGCTCAAATTCGTAACCGGACCAGGAGCGGGAAGGATAATCTGAGTGCGCTTGTTCCACAAGAGCTTGGCTTCTGATGATATCCCATTGCAAACAACCGTAACCAACCAATAGCCAGGCGTGATATCCGGCATGGAAAAGACTAAGCAATTTTGCGCTTGTGTCCAATCCATTGGAAATAACAATTCCGTTACATCCATCTGATATCCAGATGGTCCATAAGCACTCATACCACCACTGCCAACTGCACGTAGATAGACCCGAGGATAATTGACCGCCGAATTTCCAGTGCCCTGACCATCTCCAGCACCCCAGGGCCCACAGAATTTTTCTCCCTTGATTATGCACGGTTTCCCCGGAAAAACGTTGGCCGTGCACGTAGTAATCTTCGGTTGGCAGGATTGAACTCCATACTTATATACATATTCAGTATAGCGGGCACGTTCAGCAGAATTCAGGTATTTGAAACCATCTTCACCACCGATGATAAGCACTTCACCTGTGGTTAATAATGTTGCCGAGTGTTCCCGCCGCTTAATAGTCATGCTAGGTGTGTACGCAAATTCACCGGTATCCGGATGATACAACTCAACGTCTGTCACGCCGCCTCCGGCAATCATAACCTTGCCATTTGGCAACAACGTTGCCGTATGTCCGTTACGCGCCTTGTTCAAATTACCGGTTTTTGCAAACCCAATTTCCGGATCATAAATTTCCGCACTTCTTAAAAAACCGTTTTTATTAATACCGCCAACAATCAACACCTTACCTGACGGCAAGAGCGTGGCAGTATGAATCCGTCGAGGCTGCAACATATTCCCACTGGTCTTGAATTTTCGCTTTTTAGGCGCATAAATCTCAGCTGCTTTTAAATACTGTTTGCCGTCATAGCCCCCGGTAATGAGTATTTTTCCGTCTCGAAGTAAAGTTGCGCTATGTTTTTCCCGGGCATACGCCATAGATCCAACAGGATAAAAAGTTCTGCCCTTCACATCATAAACCTCAGCACTGGAAAGATGCCTGCTGTTAAATCCTCCGGTCATCAGGACATCACCACTCGGTAATATGGTGGCTGTATGTTTTTCACGTTTGCTGGTCATGTTTCCTATTTTTGTAAAAATCCGGGTTGTGATTTGATACAATTCAGCACTCGCCCAATACTTCTCATCACCATATCCACCTGCTATGAGTATGTTTCCATCCGGTAACAAGGTCGCACTGTGACAATGGCGCGGCACAGACAAATTACCGGTTTTTATAAATTGGTTGGTAACCGGATCAAATAACTCACAAAATTTCAAGTATGCTCCATTGTATCCTCCTACAACCAGGACTTGACCACTGGGCAGTAAAGTAGCCGTGTGTGTATTCCGCGATTTTTCCAGAAGTTTAGTGGTATAAAATTTCCCCGCACTGGGTTGAAATACTTCAGCACCGACACCTTCTCCACCACCATAGACAAAGACACTCCCATCCGGCAGCATAGTGGCACTATGCTTGCTTCTGCCATGCTTCATACTATCCACTTCTTGAAATGATTTTAAAACGTAATCATAGACTTCAACCGAAGTCCCCTTTTGCTCCAGCCCGCCACCAACCACCATGACTTTTCCGTCAGGCAAAAGCGTAGCTGTATGATGGACCCGCATCTTTGTAAGTGCCGCGCTTTTTATCAATGTGTTTTTTTGCGGACAAAAGATTTCTGCTTTTTGTGCACCTCCAAGAATCAAGACCTGTCCGTTAGGCAGAAATGTGGCTGTATGATGATCACGTTTATAATGAAGACGTTTAATTTTTTTAAAAGTATTGGTCAGATAGGTATAGCGATAGACAAGGCGTTTTTTTCCATTCACCAAAAGAATCGTTTTATCAGAAAGCAGGGTTGCTGTAGGGCGATGCAGAAGTGCCGGTGTCTTACCCAGGACTTTGCAGGATTTGGTTTTCGGATCATACACTTCAATTTCTTTGGTATCACCTATGATCAGCACTTTTCCATCCGGCAGCAAAACTGCAGCATGATTTAAGCGAGGATGGTTTAATTGAGCAACTGTTTTAAATTCTTTTAATCTGGTATGGTATATCGTGATGGCACGACATGGTTTCCCGGCATTTCCCATCCCACCAACAATAAGCACATTACCATCCGGCAGCAAAGTCGCAGTATGACAAAAACGCGGTTGCGTCATATCCCCGGTAGCACTATAACTGCCAATACGAGCATCATATAGCCAGGCGTCACAATAAACTTTAGTCGGCCCTTGACCTCCGGCAATCAAAATCAGTCCATTGGGTAACAAAGTTGCTGTATGTGCCTGAACATTATTGGGAAGATCAACAGGCACGACCCATTGTCCGCCATACCCCTGGGAAACACAAAGTAGAACCACACAAATAAAACCCAGACCGAATTGATTAATCATATATTGCACATGCTTTTTATTTTCCATACATGACATCCACCTCCCGCAGGTTCAAAAGATCACCATCTCGCCGGAGTATTGTAATATTTTTTATGGAATTTCAGCAACTAATCAATTATAGGTATACTCGCTGAATAAAGGCCTGCCAATTTTATTTAGCATATTTTTACCTCGCATAAGTTGCACACCTAAAATGTTAATTGGAACATTCATGTGATGCGCCGCTTCTTTATAGCTGCAGCCTTTCCAATAAATCAAATAAATAATGGCGCGGTAATTTCGCGGCAATGCTTTCATCATTCTTAACACCAGATCCTTCTTTTGTTCAGCATGTATATTATACTCAGGACTTCCCAGCATATTGCCATACTGCTCTTTTTCTTCCCACATAATCCGGTGATCAAGAGAATATATTTTTCGGGCTTGTTGCTGCTTCAGCAGCATAGTTTTACAGGTATTACATACAACCCGGTACAGCCAGGTCCAAAATTGAGCTTGGCCGCGATAATGTCCAACCTTTTTCTCTGCAAATATTTTAGTAAAAACTTCCTGCGTGGCATCATTAATGTCATCAGGACATATAAAATATCTACGACAAGTATTGCCAACCTTGATATAGTACCGCTTTATGATTTCATCCGCCGCCTCTCTGTCTCCACATCTAATGGCTTCAATAAGTTCCTCATCTGTACATTCGGTTTTAGTTTTACCTGCGCTTCTTTCTTCCAATGACATGGTTGCCACTCCCTTCGCCTCATTAACCTTTATCCCCAAGGTATTGACTACCAGGCTATAAAGCAAGTAGCGTGCCGGAACTATATCTACCCATATTCTTTATAAATCAGCACTTTCCAACAGCCATAAACTTCGTTTAATACTAAAACGGGACAAATAGTTCACACTGTGTGAAGCATTTGTCCCGCTTACTTGCCAATATTTAGTTGTTAATCACATTTTATTTCGGGCGTTGTATATTATGGGTTTTTAGTAATTTTGATAAATGTTCACGTGTTATCCCAATGGTCTCAGCAGTTTTCCGAATATTCCACTGATGTTGTTTTAGATGATATTGCAGATAATCTTGATGAAACCCATACAATATTTTATCTTTCGCAGTACCATAGCTTTCAAAACAATACTTGGAATCACTGGTGTTTTGGCTCCGCTCGCGCTTTTCCGGATCAAACACATCTTTAATATGCTCCCTTTCCAGAATACGACCTTGACAATTGTGCACACCACGCAAAACGACCATTTTCAATTCCCGCACATTTCCCTCCCAGGAGTGGTTTTGCAGAATTTTAAAAACATCGGAAGAAACAGAAATAATATTTTTTTTAAACTGTTCATTAAATAATTTCAAAAAATACTTAACCAACTGCGGCAGATCCTCTTTATGTTCTCTAAGAGGCGGCATTTTTATTACATTTTGCATAAGACGATAATATAAATCCTTCCGAAACTTTCCCTGTTCAACACGTTTTCGCAAATCACGACTGGTTGCTGATAGAATCACATCATCTAATTTATGCTCTTGACCACTTCCTAAGGGTGTATATTTCTTCGTTTCTAAAAACACAAGAAGTTTTGCCTGCACATCTAATGACAATTCCCCAATTTCATTAAAAAATAAGATACCGCCCTGAGCTTTCGCAGCCCTTCCCGGGCGCGACTCATAAGCATGGGTGTACGCTCCTCTGGCAACACCAAATACCTCAGACTCAAAAAGAGCTTCGGGAATCGTCGTACAGTCAATCACAATAAAAGGTTTCGCTTTTCTTTCGCCGTTTTTGTGGAATACAAATGCAGCCAAATCCTTTCCGGTACCGGTTTCTCCCAATATCATAGTGTCCACTTCCGCCTGGGATGTTTGATATATTTTTTTAGTTAAATTAATTATTGTATCGGAAGACCCTTCTATTTTCATCTGCCAAACTTCCGTAGTTTCCAAATCCTCTTGTTTTTTTTCTATGACATTTTTAATAGCATTCATTAATATTTCAAAATCAATGGGTTTAGAAATAAAATCGTCAGCTCCCTCATGTAACGCATTTAAGCACAATTCAGAATCCGGTTGGCCGGTGAGTACAATAACCGGCAACTCCTCTTTGGGCCATTGCTCCCTAAGGTGCTTAAGAATATCTATTCCAGTCTCAGCTTGTTCCAAATACACATCCAAAACAACGACATCCGGTTGAAAGCTTATAATTTTATCAAAGGTACTTTGTTTGTCAAATGCCACTTCTGTTTTGTACCCTTCGAGTTGGAAACGATCTTGTATCATTGCGACAATTTCTTTATTATCATCTACAACAAGCATCTTAGCCATTATTGCTCCTTGATCCGTTCAGCTTTTGCCGGTGCCAAACATTGCAGTTTGATATAAAAAGTTGTGCCTTGCCCTACAACACTTTTTTCCACGCCCAATTCACCATCCATTAGACGAATAAACCTGCGAGAATTGGCTAGCCCTAACCCTGTCCCCTCAACCTTTTCCGGCTGGAGACGCACAAAAGAATTAAATATGATTTCCCATTTTCCTTGTTCAATACCAGTTCCCTGATCACTAATCCTTAAAATACATTCTTTCTCATTCTTTTCAACCTTAACCTTTATAATTGTTTGCGGAGCGGCAAATTTCATAGCATTAGAAAGTATATTTTGTATCACTTGTTTGAGTCTGGTTTCGTCTGCCCGGACCGTACCCAGACTTCCTGGGGGATCACATATTATCTCCTGCTGGTTTTGCGCAACAGTACTTGCCATGGATTCCACTACCGAATGAACAATAGCCATGATATCGCATTGTTTAGGAAATACTGCAAAATTACCTTTGCTTAACTGTTCATTATCACTAAAGTCGCGTATTAACGTTGTTAAGGATTCCGCATTGCGTCGAATGACTTTGAGTACTGTTTCCAGATTGTCCAGCGGCAGCTTGCGCTCCTGTTTAATCATTAGATTCTCAATCTGCCCGTTTATTACAGTTAAATTGTTTTTCGCATCATGAGTAATCGTTGAAATCATACCTGATTTGATTTGTTCAGCCTCTGTTAATTTGTTTTGTGTGGATTGTAAAGTAGCATTGGTCCTATTGAGCAAAGTAACCACCAAGACCAGCAACAGCAACAGAATGGTTGTCCCTATGCCGGACTGAATAATTAGTTTTTTTTTAGAAATAAATGCTTCCAAAGAAAAAACAATTCCCAATTTGGCCCTCTGTTTATCCAAGGTTTGCAAGGCAGGTTTCATTCTTTTACTGAAATAAACCAAACTATTTTCAACATAGCCATCCCATTCTGCTTCGGGCTTTTCTCGAAAGTATACACTGACGCGCTCAACTGTTTTAGTTTCCAAGGCACGTTTATTATTTACCCAATAAGCAACATAGTGAATATTAGGCATGCCGTCTAAAAATTTAATAAAACCAAACATATTATTGAGTTGTTCTTGCAGCAGCGAATCTTGTGATTGTTCATAAATACTTTCTGCCAGACTTTTAAAATCTTCGAGTTGCTTATTCTCCATTGAGGTAAGCGTAACCAGAGTTGCAACCAAGGCCGCGGCCGCACCCAACACAATAAATCCATTGATCCACCAAGTATATTTTCGCAGCATTCTTGATAACACTTTGATAAAACCATTTTTGTCTTCCAGCAAGAACGTCATTTCAGCTATCCTTTACACAAAATAATAGTACCTACAAAATACAAATGGCTGATCACACATTTTTCTTATCTACAATATAATGGCTAAGCTAATCCCGGGGAGCCTTGCTTAGGTCAGACTATGAAATTTATTGTTTCATAAGCAAGATTTATTGTTTGGTTTTATTGAGGTAAAAAAGGTTGCTTACAACCAGGGAAACACCCGCCCCCAGGATGTAAAACATGGAAAGGGTTTTGAAGATATACATGCTGATCAACAGGTCATGCGATTGATTGCGCATGTACACCGGTGAGATGTGATGGTAGACAAAATAATGGTTAAAAGCACACATGACCAGCATGGCTGAGCCAATGGCAGTCCAGATCCAGTACGGCGGCTGCCGCAAGGCCTGATTGATTTTGCGCATGGAAAGACTATGGTACCACAAGGCTATGGCCAGCAATAAAAAGCTGACCTCGTATAAGAAAAAACTGGCACGATACATTATGCTTTCCATAATTATGTTTGCTCCTGCGCAAGTTGCCGGAACAATCTATAAAACCGGTAAGCGCCCCATAATGAAAGTATGGCTGACCAGATCAGCAGGGTGTATCCGGTCCAGAGTTCAATCGGCCCCATGTTTTGATGGCGCAAAGAAGCCACCGACTGCATCGTCAAATAAACACAGATTCCAACAGGTGCAAGCATTTGAAATATCCAATGCGTGACAATGCCATAGGCCTGTTCAAAACGGCGTGATACTAAACCCATGTAAATAAAACCGCCCCACAAAACCAAACCACCCACAATAGCAATGACGCTTGTCAGGTTAACAAAAATAAAATATTGGGTTGCTGTCAGCACACGATCCATCTAGACTTTAGCCTCCAATGTAATCCTCAATCTCCAGCATGATCTTTTCCGCGGTCTTGTTTCCCACAATCAAGCTGGTGGAATGAAATAAGCTTTGATTAATGCTTTTTAACTGTGAAATACGGACATTGCGTATTTCCGTAATCGCAAAATGCTGTTTTTCCCGTTCCAACAAAGCTATCCCTAAGAAACCCATATATTGTTTAAGCACTTTTTCCATCGCTTCGATTCCCAGCACTTGACTATCGCTCGAAGCTCCGGCTGCCGAAATAACCGGTTCATCCGAATCCGCAGCTTCTGTTTTGCTCTCTGCGGATGTTGATTTTGAAGCCGGAGATTTCTCCGGGCGAGTTACTGTTTTCTCGGGCAATGTTCCAGATTTTTCTTCCCGCTGATCCGGTGTCTTCTCATCACTAATAATATTTTTCGTAATCTTATCCGGTTTATTTTCCGAAGAAGGTTGTTTGGCTTCTATTTTTTTTTCAGCGGCTTTTTCATTCTTGCCTGCCACTATCTTATCCAGCCATTGCAGGTCCGCATCAGCGGCTGCCTCATCATCCCCCATAGCAGGTGCCGTTGGATGCGTATGTATATCCAAAATAAGATCATCCGCTTTTAACATAAATATTTCTTTGGTCAATTCTTGAATGGCCGCGTCTTCCAACGCTGTTTTTTCTTTAGCTTCGCCGGCAACGATTGCTTCTTTGGTTGTCTCAGCTTTGTGTGTTGTTGATTTGACTTCCGGTTTGGATTTCTCAGGACCGGACACCGCAGACCGTGCCGGCTTGACCGCTTTTCCCGGATGCAGGATCGTTGTGATATCAATCACCGGCGGCAATATACCGTCAATAATATCCATGAGGACTTCTGAAGTTGCCAGCCAGCTGATCACTTCCTGCCGGTCCGTGACATTTTTTTTATCCACGTCACGGTAGCCACCTAAAAATTCGCCTTCAGAAAACAAGGCGATGGCCAATTCCATATCAGAACCTTTACGCGTATTGCTCTGCCGGTCTAAGGCATCTTCCAAATCTTTTTCGCCAATGGCACTACTTCGGACCAACGCTTCACCTAAGCGCAAGGCGCCTTCTCCGGAGAGCTGAAGCCGGATGGCTTCGCGCAACTGATCCGCGGTGATTTTTTTCAAACGGAGCAGGATGTTTCCCAAGCGGGTATTGTTGCGAATGCGATAAAACCGGAGCACTCCGGTAAAATGTTTGCGGGAAAGGGTTTCAAATAGACGGCCCATATCAAGAAAAATGGTTTCCAATTCCCGGTGCGCCGGTTGCCGGGCTTCCAGCGCACCCAAGGCCACAATAACCCGGGGTGCTAATTCACCAACATTAATTATGGAATCCCGCTCTTTGGTCTCAGTGCGCAAAAAATGCCCGATCACCTCTTCACGGGAAAGGTTCAGCTCTTCCGTGCCTTCATAGAAGCAGTTGCAGACTTTTCCATTGTACAAAATGATGAGGCCATGCTCATGCGGCGCTAATATTTCTACATAACCACTAAATTTTTGCCCTATCAATTCATCCATCAGGGTAGAAAACCGGATAATGCGATAGTTTAATTTTTCATATTTAAGGGATCCGATTGGAGTATATAGTGAGGCCCACACAGCACGTGCTCCTGCTGATTATTTTTAATTTAGTTGAATTATAGTATCATTGCTTTTAGGCACGCGTCAACCCTGAAAACACTTGCTTGGTATCATGTCAGTGAAGCGAGAAAGACATATGGTCTGCTGATTTATTTTTTCCCAGGGACGCGACTTGCCTCTGAATGCGCAAATTCAAAATTGCCGAACGGATAACTTATTTAGAATTTCGTATCCGGCTGGGTAAAAGCGCGCTTTCCCCTTGGGAAAAAATAAATCAGCAGACCATATGTTCCCGGGTTATTTGACAAAGCACAGCACTTCACTGACATGTTACCTTGCTTTTTATGGTAAAAAAATAGCAGTCTACAGGGGCAACCGGCCTTGTCTCGGCAAAGCGTCAGCGAAGACGGACCGGTCGCCCCTGCAACATTTTAATCACCGGTTGGGTCAAGAATCCCATGCCCGGCAAAGCGCTGTTTCCAGTCCAGCGGAACTTTGAGTATAATACCGCGCCTCTCATACAAAAGATACTGATACTGCAGGCCGAAAAAAAAGAGATCGCGGGTAATTTCCACATCTGCTTGACAGTAGGCTTCCAATTCCTGCCATCTTCCCTCCTGATACCAGGTAATAGCTTGCAGACCTTCGGCTGTTTTTCCGCGTCCCAAGGTATGTTCACTCAAATGATTGAGCGACAAACGATAGCCCAGCATACGATGCACATCTTTTATAATATCCAAAGTCTTGATGCGTTGAATATAAGGACTGTACGAAGAGAGCACTGCCAGATCGAATTTATCGATATTAAATCCCACTACCACATCCGCGGACAGCAAATGCCGGATAAGGTCTTGAACCCGTTCTTCCCGATACGCTATGCATTTTCCCCGGGTATGATCATATACCACACCCACAGACATGCCCATGCGATGCGAATTTTCCCAGCCACCCACATCCGCCGCACTGTATTTGGTTTCCAAATCAAAAACCAGCAGGTGAAATTCATCTTTCTTTCCGGAGGCTGTGCTTGATTGCGGAGTTGGGATAGTCTCCGCAGATTTTACTGGTGCGCAGGTAAATATTTGGCGCGAGGCAATGTCCAGCGAAGACAAAGGAGCACGTGTCATGGCTGCGAGAATCATCAGACAGGCTTGCTTGTCCAAGGGTTGATTCCTACTCCCGCACTTGGGCGAATGAATACACGAGGGGCACCCTTCCTCACATTCGCAGGTGGCCACCATTTCCTTGGTGGTTTCTAACCAGTCGGTTAATACTTCCAAACCTTTGCTCACCAGACCGATCCCACCGGGAAAACCGTCATACACAAACATACAGGGTTGTCTCACCTGGGGATGCGCTAACATTGACAAGCCGCCCAAATCCCAACGGTCACACAATACTTTAACCGGCAAAGCAGCAATCAAGGTATGTTCAACAGCGTGCAGACCCCCGCCAAAATCCAGGGAAAATTCCAAACAGCGTTTTCTCCATTCATCCGGAACTGTAATTAAAACCGCCTGAGTCTCAAAAACCCGGGGCAAAAGATCAAGTTTATGCTCAGACAAAAACGATTGATCACGCACCCGTCGTCTCTCATATGAAACAATCTTTTCAGTAACCCTAACATGTACCAAACCTGCCTGAAATTTATTGGCAGACTCTTTTATCTGCTGCTCAGCAGTCAGATCCAATATTTCCACATCCTCAGAACTGGTATACTGTGTATACCAATCCGCAGCAGTCTCCCGAATCAATATAATACGGTTGTCCAAATCCAAACCCACTACTTCATACCGCACTCCGGCATGCAAATAAATTGCACCCGGATGGCATTCTTTAAACACGCGCTGTTCGTCAATACTCCCTAAAATCTTGCCATTTTGATCGTTTTTTATCTCGTATTGCCCGCCCACTGAGCGGATGTCCAAGCCGCGATGCGGCATTTTGAGAGCACAATACCACTGCGTCCCATCCGCATTTTCATTCAGTACTCCCTCGCGTACTAAAGACGGCAGCTTGTCCCAGGTCTCCTGACCAAAAATCGTTTTGTCCTCTGAGGTAAGTATTTCCTCTTTAGCAGCACAAGGCAGATGTTGGCGCAAAAGTTGTTCATTGCTGGGATCCAGCACGCAATTCTCAAACTTGGATGCAAAAAAAGCATCCGGATGCCGCAGAAAGTACTGATCCAAAGCATCCGGCAGAGCAATCAGAATCATCACAGCATCCCGTTCCTGACGACCGGCCCGACCCACTCGCTGCCAGGTACTGATCATGGTACCTGGATAGCCGACTAAAACAGCCGCATCCAGTCCGCCGACATCAATGCCGGCTTCCAGGGCACTGGTACTAATAACTGCTGACAACTCATCCTGGAATAATTTCCGTTCAATTTCCCGGCGTTCTTCAGGCAAATAGCCGGCGCGATAAGCCGCAATTTTCTTGGCGTTTTCGGGCCTGCCCTCTTTGACCCAAATATGGATCAGCTCGGTAATTTTTCTGGATTTAGTAAAAACAATGGTTTTTACGTCCTGTTCCAGACACTCCTGCAAAACCACAGCCGCATCAGAGTAGGGACTACTTAAGGGATTTAACAGGACTACGTGCCGTCCCTGGCGCGGCGCGCCGCTTTTCTCCACAATAGTAAAGTCCTGGCCGGTTAAGGTCTCCAAAAACTCTTTGGCATTGGCCATGGTCGCGGAACTGGCAATAATGGTTGGTCCCGGTTGTCCACAGAGACGACGAAGACGACGAAGAATCAGAGCCACGTGCGAACCAAAAACACCCCTATAGGTATGTGCCTCATCGATTACCACAAATTTTAATTTTCTAAAAAATTCCAGCCACCCTTCCGGATAAGCCAACAGGCCAAAGTGGAGCATGTCCGGATTAGTGAAAATAACCCGCGGTGGTTTTTTCTTAATACGACTGCGCGCCGACGTCGGTGTATCACCGTCATATACTGCCGCACTTAAATTTTCATCTCCCACTTTTTCAAAAAAGGTGTTAATGGTCTTGAGTTGATCCTGGGCCAGGGCCTTGAGCGGAAAAATGTATAGGGCATGTGCTTTAGGATCTTGCAGCAGCATTTCACTAACCGCAATATTGTAAATCAAGGTCTTGCCGGATGCGGTTGGGGTGGTAATACCCGTATGTTTGCCCTTACGCAAATGATCCAGCGCCTCTTTTTGATGCGAAAAAAGTTTCTTCACCCCGCATTGTATGACAGCTTCGCGAATCGCCGGCGGACATTTTTCATCCATATTTTCGAGCTTGGCAGGTTGCGCCTCAAGATAACGGTAATGCGCGAGCCGCTCCACAAATTCCCGGCCACGGGTCAATCGTTGTACTAATTTCTCGATATTGGTCACAACAAGTTTCCTCTTTTACGTATTAGAAAATGTTATTGGTATAGACCATTTATTTAAAAAAACCAGGCATGATTTTTTAAAATAAATTAGCCTGCCAGGACTCGGGTAATTGTATGCTTTTTGCGTGCTTTTGACAACCACAGGAATGCAAGGCCCACCCTTTGCGATGGAATGAAATAATGTGGTTGTTTCTGAGACGCGATAAATCGCGTCTCTACATAAACCTCACCGGATTACCAAACAACATCCCGGAAAACACCTCTCGATAACGATATTTCGTATTACTTAAAATAATCATCCCTTTCCCAATTAACAGGATTGGTGTGAATGTATTCTCTTATTTGATCCAAAGTTTTTTCCTGACGTATAATGTGATCATAATATCTTGGTTGCCACTTAAAATATAATCCCTTTTGCTTTTGATGCATTTCATAGGATGTCCGCCCTTTATACCATCTTATAATAGTTGCTAACGAGTGGCGCAACAACATGGGATTGTCGTTATTGGTGATACCACCCTTTTTTATATCAGAGACGCGATGAATCGCGTCTCTACAGCATATTTCAATGATTCCATGAATATGATTGGGCATAATACAATATTCATCGATATTTGTATTTTTATATTTTTCAGGAATCGCTTGCCAAATAACATCCGCACATTTGCCATATTCATTCAATACCATCTTTCCTCTTTTTATTTCTCCAAAAAAACGTTCTCTATTCAATGTGCAGATGGTAATAAAATACATCCCTTCGTCTGAATAATCCCAATTCTTAAGACGCGTTGATAAAATTCTATATTTATTTTTATAAAATTCATTTTTCATAGCCGGCCTATTAATTACCGCAGGATAGAGACGCGATTTATCGTGTCTCTATATTTGAGACAGGAAAAGGTGATAAATCTTTCGTTTTTTTTAAAAAAAGATGGTTGTATCGTAGAGACGCGATTTATCGCGTCTCAAAAATTCGAGACCAAAGACAGAGAAAATCGTTTTTTTTGTAGAGACGCGATTTATC
>JAGLMY010000219.1 GCA_023139775.1 bacterium | reverse complement strand
CTCCCCGCGCTCCTTCGTGGCGCACCATCATCAGCGTACCCTACAAAGACTTTTTTCTGTGGTTTTGTTCCTGTTTTTCCGTCTCTGTGGTTGCTTACCACCCGCGGATAATCACAGCCAAAATGAATCCTGCTCCCATGGTGGTCAATGCTCCTGTGAAAATGTTGAGCATAGACTCCCGCAAGGTCATGTTCCCTAAAACTCTGCCTAAGTTTCCATAAATAAACGGCACTCCTAAAACCGCAATAAGCGCACGCCAACCGCTATGCAGGCCAAATAATTCAATCAGGAACATGTACAGAGTATTTCCAATTAAAGCAATGCCCACTGCCGCGATGATCACTCCAGGCGCTTTCCAGGAAGTGGCGCCTTTGACTATTTTGCCGGCCGCCCATAATGTAAGCGCCAAAACAGCAATTCCGCCTATAAGTAGTAAGCCTATTTGCAGAGCAGACCACTGGAGCCCTGCTTGGTATCCCCACCCGTTGGGAACCAAATGCGGCGTGAGCAAGAGTCCCAAGGTCAACCCCAAACCAATAAGAAACCCGATAAATCCTTTTATTGAATGAAACATGTTTTCCTTTTTTCTTTGCTTAAAAATATGCCGGTTTGCTATAAAATTAAATTGTACCAAATTTTCTTCGGCAAAAAAATATTTTTAGCGCTTATTTCTTATGCTTTGGCAGGAGTCCTGAATATCCTGCGCGTATTGGGCTAAATATTTTCAAGATCTACTCGATACTAAAAAAGGAGGAACTGCGCATGAACTTTAAAGGCAGTGCCATTATCACGCGTCTCCGTTATCTGGATGAGCGAACGGATCCGGCAGCAAAAACCCGGGTACTTGCCCGGCTGAGTCCTGACTTGCAGAAAGAGATAAAAAAAGGCGTACTCAGTTCCAAATGGTATCCGTTCCAGTACTATGTGGAGATCAACCAAGCCATTGATAAAATTATCGGCAACGGGGATTTGTTATTACTGCCTGAGCTAGGACGATTTTCTGCCTCAGCTGCCATGAAATGGCTGTACTCTGTTTTTTATAAAATCGAGTCCCCGGAATTTATTATTAACAAAGCCTCTTCTCTATTCCGGCAGTATTTTGACTCCGGACAACTGAAGGTCTTGGAAAAAGGCCGACGGACGCATGGATTCTACGCAGTCGTGGATTTACAGGATTTTGCGGCCCCTTGCCGTGAGCACTGTCTTTCCTGTGCCGGCTGGATCCACCAAACCCTGGAACTTTCCGGTGCCAAGAATGTGCGGGTCACAGAAGAACAATGTGTTTGCCAGGGTGCCAAATCCTGCCGTTTCCTGGCTATTTATTCCTGAGTTCATCATTGTGCCGGCATTTCAATTCCGAAGAGAAGCTCAAAAAACAGAATCAGTCCTGGGGCTCAACACGGAAATCTTGAAGCTCATAGTTCTGCAGAAAGTCCTTGATAGCCAGCGCGTCCTCTTGTTTGAGATCTAAAAATTGAATTCCTATCAAATAGCGTTTTCCTGAGTGGGGCCAACGCCACACTACGCGGGACGTAAGCGAAACCTTTTTTTTTACCGGAACTGCTTCGTCTTGCTTGTTCCACTTGTCAGCTTGCTCGAACTCCGGTATTCCGATTTCAATATCCAACAGCTGCCCGGTATCCAACTGTTCCCAAACCATCATGGCCACGCCACCAATGCCCAGATCCCTGGAAATACTATTACTAAATATCGATCGTCGATCCTCTTGCCGGGAAGGTTGATACTGCACGTTGAGTTTTAATGGAAAACGCGGATACTTTCTTCGCTCTGCGATTGTCTCGCCGTGTCCCTGCTTTTCACTCATGCTTAGGCCTCTGTCCTGCGGTTTATACCTGCCGCGCTCTTTCAGCCGGAGTGTCGGTGTGATGATGTGTATTAATACTAATATTCCAGCTAAGGTATCTTATATAAATTTCCGGCCTTTGACAAGATAATAGTAAGCCGGCTGGTAACCTATCAGTTGCGGTACTAAAAGGTTTTTCAGGTTTGCTAGGAGCCTGTTGGATTTAGGCACAAAAGCGGATTTTAAACACTCTTCCCCCTTTACAAAAGGGGGAGAATGACTTAAGTTCCTAGTACTGTAACTGATAGCTTACGCCGGCTGCTTAAGCGGCATCCACCTTCCCGTCCTGGAGTTTATACTCTTCCAGGAAATCTTTTAGCAGCACGGCATCCTCCTGCTCCAGGTTCATGAACTGAACACCTACTAAAAAGGTTTCGCCTTCATGGGAACGGCACCAGGCTACCCGGGAGAGCAGGGTCACGGTTTTTTCCGCTGCTGACAGTGCCTCGTTGTCATCCTCACCGGAGAAGAGGTCTTGGATGCTGGGCAGATCGATTTTAATCCGGATTTCTTTGCCTATTTCCAATTCTTCCTGCACTACCAGCGCAATGCCGCCAACACCCAGATCTTTGGTAATACTTTTGCTGTGCGAAGTATGTTCCCCAACATGCTCCACGGCTGCATAATTGACCCTTAATCTTAAAGAATAACGGGCATGTTTTCTTCTTTCCGCAAAGGTTTCGGCATGATGATCAGTTGGACACATAGTTGTTCACCTTCATTTCGTTGAATATCGCCCGTTGCGAGGCGTTTTCAGTAGTATCGGGTGCTATTCTTTCGGGTTTAATCGAATTTTACTTTTCGCTCCCAAATTTTCTTGCTTTCCTTTTAATAAATATTTGAAAAAAAACCACCTGTGCCGATACTGAAAATATTCTGTCTGAACCGGAGTTGGTGAATGAAAAAAACAATTACAGCTAAAACCGCTAAACCAAAGAAGAAGCCTGCTTCCAAAGGAACGAAGTCCACGTTCGTAATCCAGGATTTTTCCATGCTGCAGGAAGAGCGGGATTTTGCCCGTTGGTTATCCAAGGACATCGCGGTCTTGGATTATTTTGCCGGAAAAACAGAAAAAGTGCCCCGGGAATTGTGGATTACCCTGGAAACATTGCGCATTAAAAAAGGCAAAGCTCTATATGTAGGATTACTGTATGCCTTGACCCACAAATATTTTCCTCCCAAGGATGCCCGGAAAAATTGGGATGATATCGTACAACATAAAACTAAATTATCTCAACAGCTCAAGCGCGATGTGAGTATGAAGGTTGCAGTCCTGGATTATTTGGAAACCCAAAATGGAAAATCCAAGGATTTGCAATTGTTACCGGAAGATGACCTGGACAATCTGATGCTCTTTGCCAACCGGGATGGTCTGACCGGATTACACAATCATCGCTATTTTCAGGAACGCTTGCGGTATGAGATTGTGCGCAGTGAACGGTATCACCATATCTTAACCCTCTTGTTTGTTGACTTGGACCGCTTTAAAAAATATAACGACACCTACGGACATCTGAAGGGCGATATTTTAATCCGGGAGATCGCCACTTTTTTGAAACTTTCCTGTCGTCAGTCGGATGTAGTCGCCAGGTACGGCGGTGATGAGTTTGCCATCATTCTACCGGAAACCAATAGCCAACAGGCCTTATTCGTGGCAACCCGTCTGAATAAAACCTTTCAAGATTATAATTTTGGATATAAACTGAACATGAATACTCACCTGGTCTCGCTCTCCGTGGGAATTGCCTCCTATCCCAAAGACGGCTTTTTTGCGGAAGAATTGATTAATACTGCCGATACTGCTCTTTATCGAGCCAAACGGAATGGACGAAATTGTATCTGCCATGGCAAACGTTTGGTTCGCACCCTTGCCAGGCGCATTAAAAAACGTACTTAAGCCCAGCCCCTTGAGTTGCGGCTCTGTAAAAAGACCTCGACCATCTCCGGATCAAACTGTTTGATACAATTCGCCTTTACTTCAGCAACAGCGTCTTCGTGTGAATAGCACTGCCGATACGGCCGTTCCCCGGTCATGGCATCATACGCGTCCGCCACGGCAATCAGACGGCCGAACTCGGGTATGTCTTTTCCTCCCAGGCCGTGCGGATACCCTCTCCCGTCAAACCGTTCGTGATGAAATAAAATGCCAGGCAGGGCAGCTTGAAACTGCGGGACTTTATCAACAATATGGGCGCCGTGAATCGGATGGTTTTTAATAATTGAATATTCAGACTCGGTAAGTTTCTCCGGTTTGAGCAGAATAGCTTCCGGCACCCCGATTTTTCCAATATCATGCAAGATCGCCGACATACGCAACAAATCCAGAGTTTCCGGTTTCCACCCCAACAGAGTGGCCATCTGTAAAGAATACTTGGTGACCCGTTCCGAATGGCCGCAGGTATATTTATCCTTGGCTTCGATGGTACTCACAAAAGCATGCATCATATTTATCAGCATGCTTTTTAACTCCCGATACAACCAGGCCCGTTCCAGCTCCTGACCGGCGCTCATGGCTTCTGCGGCCAAATGAGCGACATCCGCATGTGTGAAATCAATGCTCTTTTTCCGGTTGCCAAGCAGCACAGCTCCCAGAATCTGACCGTCCATGCTTAACGGTTGAAAGCACAAACTCTTAAAACCCAGCGCCTTTTCAAATTGAAAATCATTTCCGGCAGCAAGGGTCTGTTCTGCAAAAACATGTGTTTTATCCAGTCCGGCCGGAAGCGTCTGCTGCAGACGTTGTATTGACCAGGCCAAGTTCTGAATGGAAGCTAACGAAAGATCAACACCCCGTGCCTCGTAAAATTCCAGACGCTGCCGCTCTTCTTCAATGACCAAAATAATCCCTTTGGTGGCTTGCGCTGCTTCAAACAAGCGGTCTAGTATGGAACGCAAAACATAACGTTCATCAAAAAACCCTACCACCTTCATACCAAAAAGACTTGTGATTTTTTTCCGGGCAATCGTTGCCAGTAGTTGCTTGATACGGCGCTGGCTAAAGCGGGATGTAGCACTGTTGGAAACGATTTTGGACATGAATGACTGCTCCCGGGAAAGTCCTGCTTCATTTTTTAAGAGCCGGAACCTTCCGCTTTGCGCTAAGTTTGCTTTGTGATTAGTATTATCGGCTTTCTCCCGGATCAATTAACTTTTTGTTTTAAAAAAAGCCGGCAGCGACCAAAGCTGCCGGCTTTTACCTGCACCCGGGATTTGGACTTATAAGAAATAAGCGACGGCAATCAATACATTCGTGCCAATGACAACTCCAACGTTGGCTCCCATGGCCGGAACTATTTTTTCAAAAACATCACTAAACCGCAAAGCGCGATTCATTGCCAACAGTGCCAGGGGCAAGGTCAATAGTGTTATTAATATCTGAGGCGGGAACCATTGCAGCATAGCACCGCTGATCAAAATGGAGTACTGGAGTATTATCGCCAGACTATACACCATAGCTGCTTTTTTTCTCCCGAGCCGGATAACCAGATGTTTGCGCCCGCCCAGACGATCTGCTTCCACATCCGGGAACTCATTGAGCAACAGTAGCAGCGAAGTGAGAATTCCTGGTGGAATGGATAACCACAGCACTGACCAGGTTACTGTTTGGGCTTGGACCAGATAGGTTCCCAGCACCACCAAGGTCCCTAATGTCAGTCCGGCCATAACTTCGCCCAAAGCCCATTTGGCCAGATGTGTGGTATAAAAAATGGTGGTGAATCCGCCAACCGCCATAATTGCCAAAACCCACCAGCTGGATATGGCGGCCAAATACAGACCCAAAGCACCAGCTGTCAACAAGCAAATCCAAGCCACGATCATTACACTCCGGGGGCTGGTAAGACCTTTTTGTAAATTACCACTACCTCCTGAAAAAGGTGTTCTTTGGGTCCGGCTGTCAATCCCAGTGTGAAAGTCCGAATATTCATTAAACAAATTCACCGCCACATGCGCTAAAATCACTCCTGTCAGGGAAAGCAACCACGGGAGTAGCGAAAACACCCCATCCGCATGGGCCGCTGCTCCGCCAACTAAAGTAAGCGCTATGGAGAGAATAAGAAAGGGGGCGCGAATTTGCCTGGCCCAAATTTTTGGGGTTGGTTCGGATTTATTTGTTGCCACCATTGTGCCTTGCTCCTTTTATATGATTATTTAGAATATTTTATACCAGGCTTTCTTGTTTTCTACCAGGTCTTTTCCGCTGTGATCAAGATTTTCTGTAAAAACCATCGCTTGGGAATTAATCATTTCTGTTTTGTGCCGATCCTTAGAATGCGAGAAAAAACAAACGAGTAAGTTTTTTTAAGAAGGAGGTTGTGCATTATGCCGGAGAGAAGAAAATATAAAAGAATGGATGTCAATCTGCCCATCCTGTGCAATATAAAAAATCACAACAACGCGCTGCTGATCTCAGCCGTGGGTAAAGTAGATAACATCTGTCTGGGAGGTATGAAAATACACTTGCCCATTGAATTGGTTCCGCTTAAATCCCGTATAGTGGAATACACCCTGGAACTCCCTGATCCTCTGACACCCTTGGAAGGTGAAGGCGTTATTCGGTGGGGCTATTGGGATGATACTGCCCGGGAATCGAGTTTTGGTATGGAGCTTTGCTCTCTACACGATGAACAGTTGGCCGCTCTGGAGTCTGTTTTGATAAAATTGGTCGGTGATCGCGAATCGTTATTTATGACCACTATGACCAATTAGTAGGGACACGGCCTGCCGTGCCCCTACAGAATAAATAATAATTGCCCGGACACAGACCTGGCATCTTTTTCCTGCCTCTGATATAATAAAATTTAATAGCCCATGTTAGAGTCGTGTCTCTTAAATAGCTTTACATTTGGTAATGCCATTTTGCTGCGAACTTCCCTTGGTCCGTCACCCCGGAATGGTTTTATCCGGGGTCCAGAATGATTTTGATTACCAACGCCTCTGGATTCCGGCTTAAAGCATACCGGAATGACAGCTTAAAAACAAAATCCAAATGTAAAGAAGCGTTAGAGACACTACACTAGTGTGGTGTCTCAGAAATTCTATCAATATGTCACCCCGGCATGATTTTAGCCGGGGTCCAGAAAAGGATTGTTTTTTACTGATAAATTTATGGATTCCGGCTGAAAGCATGCCGGAATGACAACATATTAATTCCAAGTACTTGTGAGACACGACACTAGAGTATGCAGATACTGTTAGTTCACGCTTCGCTCCAGGAGGCCTTACCCTTGGATGTCATTCTCGCTATAGACCAGGGAACCACCGGAAACCGCGCTATTCTGTTTTCTCACACCGGAACCGTAGTGGCCGAAGCGTATCAGGAGTTTTCCCAATATTTTCCTCGTCCCGGCTGGGTTGAACACAATCCGGATGAGATCTGGCAGAGTGTGTATACGACGATTCAAAAGGTTTTGCGGCAGAAACCAAATGCGCGTATCTGTGCCATTGGGATTGCCAACCAACGTGAAACCACGGTGGTTTGGGACCGCAAAACCGGAAAACCGGTCCAGCCCGCGATTGTGTGGCAATGCCGCCGCACAGCCCCGCGTTGTCTGGCCTTACAACGCCGGCCTGGTTTAGTTCACTATTTCCGCCGGAAAACCGGCCTGCCTATTGATGCCTATTTCTCCGGCACTAAACTGGAATGGATTTTAAAAAACAATGCCCAGGCACGCGCCCTGGCCAAACAAGAACGTCTCTGTTTTGGAACTACCGATACTTGGGTTTTGTGGAATTTGACCGGCAAAAAAGTTCAGGCCACGGATTATACCAATGCCTCACGTACCCTGCTGTTTAATATAGAAAAACGTGCCTGGGATACGGATATCTTGAAACGTTTTAAAATCCCTGCTTCCGTGTTACCGGAAATAAAATCATCTTCCGGTCTCTTTGGGCATACGGTCAAGCTGGGCAGCCTCCCTGCCAAGATTCCGATCACAGGGATCGCCGGTGATCAACAGGCTGCCTTGTTCGGTCAGACCTGTTTTGCTCCGGGTACTATAAAAAACACGTACGGGACCGGTTGTTTTGTTTTGCTCAATACCGGTCAACGCCGGATTCATTCCAAGCACGGACTCATTACTACCTTGGGCTGCGATGCCAAGGGGCAACCGGTCTATGTGTTGGAAGGCGCAATCTTCATCGCCGGCGCTGCTATTCAATGGCTGCGGGATGAAATGAAGATTCTGCGTCATGCTTCCGACTCGGAAAAAATGGCCGCGTCCTTGACTTCCAATGAAGGCGTCTATTTTGTTCCTGCTTTTGTTGGTTTGGGTACTCCCTATTGGGATCAAAATGCGCGTGGAACGCTGGTCGGTTTAACTCGCGGAACCAAACAAGCGCATTTAGTACGCGCGGCTTTGGAGGCCATGGCCTATGCGACGCGTGATGTTTTGGAGACCATGAAAAAAGAGTCCTGTCTCTCAATCTCTTCCTTGCAAGTGGATGGCGGTGCCGCGGCCAATTCCTTTCTCTGCCAGTTTCAAGCCGATGTGCTGGGTATCCCGGTCATCCGTCCTAAAACTTTGGAACTAACTGCCTTGGGCGCGGCCTTCCTGGCTGGACTGCACGTTGGTTTTTGGTCCAATAGCCGGGCCATCAAGAAACTCTGGCAACAAGATCGCTGTTTCCGACCCCGCATAAATAAATCACATGCCAACCGCCTGTATCAGGGATGGTTAAGCGCTGTGCAACGGACCCGCTCATGACTCCTGCTTTTGATGTGCTTATTATTGGCGGCGGAGTTACCGGCGCGGCTATTGCGCGGGAACTTTCCCAATACAAGCTGAGCCTGGCTCTGCTGGAAAAAGAGGCTGAACTCGCTTTTGGGGTATCCAAATCCAACAGCGGAATTATCCACCCGGGAACACAAAATCCCGCTGATTCCTTAAAAGGCAAACTTTGTGTTGAAGGAAATCGTCTTGTTCGCCAACTCGCTATGGAATTGGGCGTACACTTTGTAGAAGTAGGAGAACTTATTGTTATTTTCCACGAGCAGGACCGGCCTGCCCTGCTCCGCATTAAAGAAGAGGCCGAACACCTTGGTGTCTCTGGTTTGGAGTTAGTGGATCGAACCTGGCTGCAAACGCATGAACCACTGTTAAACTCTGATATAGTTGCCGCGCTTTTTGCTCCCACTGCCGGAATTATCAGCCCGTATCGTTTTGTCTATGCTTTATCCGAAAACGCGCAACGCAATGGGGTGGAAATTTATCTTGAGCATAAAGTGACGGGTATAAAAAAACACTCCTCCGGATTTTTAGTGCGCACGGAAAATCAGGTTGCCTTCCAAACCCGCTATGTAATTAATGCCGCCGGATTATACGCTGATGAGATAGCCCGCCTGATCGGCATTCAGAACATTGAGATTCATCCCCGCAAAGGCGAGGAATACTTGCTGGACAAAAAACAAGAGCACTTGACCCGCCATCTAATCTTTCCTTTGCCCGATAAAACCTCGAAGGGCATCTTGATCATTAAAACTTCGGACGGAAATCCCATGATTGGTCCAACCGCCGAACCGGTGGAAAGCAAAGAGGACCTGACCACCACTGAAGCGGGTTTGAACAAAATTTTGATATCTGCGCAAAAGCTGCTTCCAACCATAAGCAAAGAAGATATCATTGCCTATTTCGCCGGGGTGCGGCCGGTAAGTGGAAATGATTTTATTATTCGTCACGAAGCTGCGGTTCCCGGGTTTATGCAAGTAGCGGGAATTCAATCTCCTGGTTTAACTGCCGCTCCTGCCATTGCCAAAATGGTGGGAAAGCTGTTACAGGAGCAGGGCTTGAAACTGAAGAAAAAACGGATCTTCCATAAACAGCGTCAGGCTTCGCCGCATCTTTTTAACCTGCCTTTGGCCCAGGCCAATAGGCTCATACACCGCAATCCTGCCTTTGGTGATATTGTTTGCCGCTGTGAGATGGTTTCCGCCCAGGAAATCCGCGAGGCTGTGCAACAAGGGGCCAGAACCTTGGATGGAATTAAATTTCGCACGCGCGCCCAAGCCGGGCGCTGCCATGGCGGATTTTGTACCACCCGAATCATGAAAATACTGGCTGAGGAATTAAACCTTCCGCTGACCGAAGTGACAAAACGCGGTCCGGGTTCGGAAATTATTATGGATTGTAGGGGCACAAAATTTTGTGCCCCTACGTCAGAACGTGACGCCAATGAAAAATAAAACAAACCAACACGACCTCGTCATTGTTGGCGGCGGTCCGGCCGGTATGGCTGCCGCTTTAGCTGCCAAAGAATCCGGGATTCAGGATATTCTGCTGCTGGAGCGGGACCAGTATTTGGGCGGAATACTCAACCAGTGCATTCATCCTGGTTTTGGTCTACGCCAATTCAAAACCGATCTAACCGGTCCGGAGTTTGCTGACAAATACATCCAGCAAATTGAAAAAACTCCTGAGATTCAGGTTAGTCTCCAGACCTTTGTTATACGCCTGGAAATTCAAACAGTAGGGGCGACCGGCCGGTCGCCCCTACTGACGTGCATCAAACCTGGTAAGCTGTTCACTCTATCCGCCAAAGCAGTGATCATGTGTACCGGCTGTCGCGAACGTACCCGGGAAATGATTCCCATTCCCGGCACCCGGCCGGCTGGAATATTTACTGCCGGATTGGCACAAAAATTAATTAACCTGGAAGGACTTTTACCCGGACGTAAAGTAGTGATCATCGGATCAGGTGATATTGGGTTGATTATGGCTCGGCGGTTTTCCTTGGAAGGTGCGAAAGTAAAAGCGGTAATTGAAATACAGAAACAAATACGCGGATTACTGCGAAATGTGGTGCAATGCCTGGAAGATTTCCATATCCCTTTGTACCTGCAGCATAAAGTCACAAAGATCGAAGGCCAAGACCGGGTATCGCAAGTAACGATCTGTCGCGTGGATGATCGCTTTCAAGCAATACCCGGCACCCAGTTTGAGATACCCTGCGACACAGTCCTTATTTCCGTTGGTCTTATCCCTGAAAACGAACTGCTTGAAATGGCCGGAGTACGGCTGGATAAAAAGACCAACACTCCTGTGCACCAACAATTAAACCACACCTCAATACCCGGAGTTTTTGTGTGCGGAAATGCTTTTCAGATTTATGACCTGGCCGATTCCGTAACCCGGGATAGCGTGCAAGCCGGAAAACAGGCAGCCGATTATGTGAGGTCCTGGGCATGAAAAAACGACTGATTTGTATAGAATGTCCCCGTGGTTGTGAAATTGAGGCTGAAGTAATTGATAATCGGGTAGTTTCCGTCACTGGCAACAAATGTGAACGTGGAGAGCTGTACACCAAACAGGAGCTGGAAAATCCGCTGCGCACATTGGCCTCGGCGGTACTCGCTGAGGGGTTAGCTGTAAAAATGATACCTGTCCGGACCAGTCAACCGATCCCCAAACACCTGCTCATGCCGGCCATGGAGGCAATTAAAACCATCCGCGTCACTCATCCGGTTCAGGTAGGCGAGATAATCCAGGCAAATTTTTTATCCCTGTTGGTTGATCTTATTGCCACCCGGAGTGTAACAAAATAAATTATTCGCTTTTCTCTTTACCTTTGTCTTTGTTTTCCTCGCAAAAGGCCTTGATCACATCAATATGTTCCATAATTAATTTTGCTTTGGACAAACCGAAAGTGAAAGCATACTTATCCTCTTCGTTTCGCTTTAACGTAATTACCGCGTTGCCTTTATATTCACCAATCGTATGCATTATTTTCCCCCTATGAGTATGGATCATCTGGTTGTGGGATATTCAATTCACACTATCTTTTTACTACCACTCGTTGTGGTTGTCAAATCAAATCGGTGTGCCGGCGTAATATGCCGGCGTAATATGTCAGTGAACTAAGGGAAAGAAAATTAACCGCCGATGAACGCCGATAAATACAGATTAAAAAAATTTATCTCTTATGCTATAAATATCTGCGTCTATCGGCGTTCATCGGCGGTTAATTTTGGTTCCGGTTTATCCGGATTAGGTTTTTCCCGCTTCACTGACATGATACGGTTCTATCCGGTTTTTTCTTGAATGCTCGTCAAGAGTGTGTTAGAAAACTAGGGATATGTCAGTTACGTGAGAAGCCTAAGTCAATCTCCTGGCTTCAAATTATTTAAGGAGAAAAATATTATGCCAACACGATTAATAGTGCTTTTTACCTTAGCAGTATTTTTATTACCAAATAGCACGTTCGCACTTTTTGGAAAAACAAAAGAGAAAGAGGAAGCCAAACCAAATTGGACAGTAGAAATTGTGGGTATCCACGCCTATGCTAAGGACGTCAGGAATCTCCCGAAAAAAACAGAAATATTATCAATTAGTACTGGGATAAACTGCTATGACAAGAATGTGGAATTTGGTGATATTAGTCTGGTAACGTATTATAACGTATTAACCCCATATTTATTTCAAGCTGTTTCAGAAAAGAAACTCTTCCCTAAGGTTATTATAAATTTAGAAAAAGGCGGAGTGCTGATAAATTATGAGCTTTCCGAGGCTATGATTACATCTGTTCGTCCGGGCGGATCCGCTCAGTCTTCTGAGCCCCTTCTTTTGCAGGAAGTCTCATTTAGTTTTAAAAAAATAAAGCTGAGTTATAAAAATTCAAAAACTGAAAGTGAGGTCGAACTTGTAAACAAACAGAAAAAAGCCGAGTAGCTTTAGAGGACGGAGCTAAAATTCCGGACAGAGTATACGCTGAATAAAGCATCATTCCGGGTCGAATTGAAAGGCGGTTTTTTGAGGATAAAATCAGAAAAGCTTGATTGATTCCGGCCACTTGTGGTATATTTTTAACCTTGGGATTTTGTTCAGTTAGCAGGGTGGCCGGAATCAGCGGTATATCCATAGAGGAGAAAGGGAAGAACTTTTTTCTTAGAATAATACTGATAATAACATTTTGTAATGTTATTATAACTTCCCTTAATATTTAGCTATGACTATAAATAATTTAAATGAATTCTATAACTCAACTTGTCTGAATTTCAAAAATAATCTTCTATTTGATAATAAAATTACGTTCTCCGATGCCCTGGCATTAGTAAAATCACGGGCTTCTTTTCTACAAAAAAAGGGGTATAAAAAAGGAGATGTTATTGCCATCCTGGCAAAAAATTCATCCGACTGGGTTATAACCTATATGGCAATTACCTCCATCGGAGCGATTTGTCTAACCCTGGATACAAACCTTAAAAAGGCTGATTATCAAAAAATGCTTGATTTTGTAGGCAGTAAAGCGGTATTTGTCTCTCCAGAATATAAATCACCTTTTAAAAACAAGAAAATCTATGATATTTCTTTAAACCAAAACATCAGCCGCAGTGCTCCCCAAAAAACCAGCATAAAAGAAAATGATATAGCTACCTTGCTTTTTACTTCAGGAACCACAGGCAATCCTAAAGTCATCCAACTAACACACAGCAATATAATCAAAACCACCATTTCCTGTATTAAACATTTGGACGTGCGGGGTACTGATACATACCTGGGAATACTGCCTCTGTATCATATATATGGAATAATAGCCAATATAATGGGCATTTTGGGATCCGGCGCTCAGATTATTTTTCAACCGGTTCTTAAGGCACCGGATATAATAAAAAGTTTAAAAGAAAATAAAATAACCGTATTTCCAGCAGTTCCTCAACTATGGGAATTGTTTTTTGATGGAATAATAAATAAAGTCAAGGCCCAGTCCAAATTAAAGTACTGGAGTTTTATGTTTTTCCTCAATTCTGCGCCTTTGCTAAAAATTATGGGACTCTCATTTTTATTAAAAAAAATATTCAAACCCATCCATGACACTTTTGGACATTCCATAAGATTTTTTATAAGTGCCGGCGCTCCCTTGAAGCAACAGTATTTTAGATACTACAGAAATCTTGGATATATAGTGCTAAATGCTTATGGCCTGAGTGAGACAACCGGACCTTTAAGTTCCACCTCTCTTTCTACAGCAAAACCCATATCCGTAGGAGAACCGCTGGCGGGCAATTATGTGAAAATTAAAAATGTGAAAGCAGACGGAGTCGGCGAAATATGGACAAAAGGCATCTCCCTTATGCCCGGATATTACAAAAGCCGAAAAGCTAATCAGGAGGCCTTTGATAAAGCAGGCTGGTTTAACACTGGAGACCTGGGATATATTGATAAACAAGGAGCAATATTTATAACCGGACGTTTAAAAAATATTATTGTACTGGCCTCAGGCAAGAATGTATATCCTGAGGAGCTGGAAGAATACTATAAAAAATCCGCCAAGATAGAAGAATTAGCAGTGTTTGGAAAAAAAATCAACAACACAGAGACAGCTTATGCTGTTATTGTCCCCAAAAACAAAACCCAAAATAGTTATAATGAAATAAAACAGGAAATCACTTCCCTGAACAAGGGATTACCCAGCTATAAAATAATAAGCAATTTCGCCCTCTCTTTTGATCCTCTGCCCAGGACACCAAAAAAATCACTGCCGATTTGGGAAATTGTTAAATTGTTGGAAAAAGGAGTTTATCAGACTGAAGCCGCCGGCTCAAAAATAAAACAGCAAGAATTATCAGGCAACACACCGGAGAGCAAACGGGTAATAAATGCACTTAAAATCAAATTGAGCCAAAATAAAATCTATGGAGTTCAAACCCTCTCTGATTTAGGTATTGATTCATTAAAAATGATAGATCTGATTGTTTATCTGGAACAAAAATTAGGAATTACCATCGATACGAACAGATTTATTAATTGCCTAAACCTGGAAGAGCTGGCTGCATATCTAGCCACCTGCGAAAAGCAGAAAAAGCAAACTCTGGATAAGGAAATTCTGCAAGGAAAAATAACTACCAGTACATTTTCAATATATAATCCCATACTTGAAGCAGCTTTATATTTAATTAAAATCATTTCCCAAGCTCTATGGAAACTGGCTATAAGACATAAAGAAAACATTAATATCAACAACAATATTATAGTTGCAAATCATGAATCCTTTTTAGATATAGTATGGATATTCGGTTTTATACCTTACCGATTGCGAAAAAATATCTTTTTGCTGGGAAAGAAAGAAGTATCTTTTTTAAAATACATTTTTCCGGGAATAAAAACAATTTTTGTCGAGCGTAAAGGCAATGTCGTTCCGGCTTTAAAAGCGGGAGCGGATGTTTTAAGACAGGGAAAATCCTTACTGATCTTCCCGGAGGGAACCAGGACAAAAGACGGAGGCCTTATGGATTTTAAAACCGGCGCCGCTTACTTGTCAAAAAACCTCAAAAAAGAAATACTGCCTATAACCATTAAGGGGGCTTTTAAAATATATCCCAGAAACAGGTTGCTGCCTAAATTATTAACAAAAAACCAGGGTGAAATAATAATAAATAATAAAATAAATCCTGGAAAATTTAAAAGCATAGAAGAACTCAATAATAAAATATTTGCTGTAATTAAATCCAATTTAAAAATTTAGTGTTTAAGGGTCGAGTAGACCGTAGGAACCACTCCTACAGACTCTCACAGAACACCTAAGTTGTCAAAGTTAACACCGTACCCACTGGCTGACACGACGTATCCATGCGCCTGCAAATTATTTTTCAGCATACTCCCCTCCTATGCTATGCTCAAATACAGGAGGCTGTATGAAAAAGAGCGGACTTCACCTGGTTGTTGGCCTCTTGCTGCTCGTGCCGGCCGCAGGCTGCCATCCCCGCATGGCAGGCAAACCCGTTACCCCAGGCAGTAACATCAGCATCCAACGGCATGCGGACTTACCCATCCAATTTAATTCCAAAATCCGCGACCAGGAATCCGACCGTTTTCTTGTGCGCATCAATAAATACCGCAAACAAAAAGGACTGAAACCGCTTACGGTAGACAATAAACTTCAACCAGCCGCGCAATGGCTGAGCGAAGACATGGCAGCCAAAAATTACCTTGGGCACCGGGATTCCATGGGACGCGATCCGTTCAAGCGTATAGCTGCCTTTGGTTATAACTACAACACCTACAAGGCGGAGAATGTGGCTGCCGGCCAGGAAACCGCGGCTGAGGTGTTTAAATCCTGGCAAGAGTCTAAAACCCACAACACAAATATGCTTAACCCCTATTTTACGGTGATCGGTATTGGATTTACTTATAGCAAGAAATCCAGGTACGGCTGGTATTGGGCGACCACTTTCGGCGGGCAAAAAAGTAAAAAATAGCAGACCATTTGTTTTCACTCCTGCCTGCCAACTTGGTTACTGCTGGTTTTTAGATGAGGAATATCCAGATTAATCGTTTACACAACAGCCCATTATGCTGTGATCCCGTTTTCTCCTTCTGGTGCCGGCCACTAAGAAACATTGTTTTTTCCCAATTCATCCAATTTCTTTTGATTTCCAAACACCGTCTCCTTACCTAACCCAAGACCATCCCTGTTCGTAGATATCGTTATCCGCTTATCCGAACACCGGCCCCATTTACGCAGCCAAGAAACGCAGCCGTCTGCGGAAGGTGTGCAGGATGATCGCGCTGGTGGATTTGATGATGTAATCGTAGGGGCGAACCTTGTGTTCGCCCGCCAGCGGTTTCAGTCCGTGACAAAATGTCACGACCCCTCGGTTCATCCCCGCTTGTGCGGGGAACGTTGGTCATAATACCTTACGCTTACTTGTCATTTTTCGTTTTCTTCCTTTAGGTTTTGTACTACTTTTTTTACTTAATGCCCGTTCAATTACTTCAACACTAGGAAGCGCCGATTTTAGTTTGGCTGGCAATGCCCTGGTCAGCTCATATTCCGAAACGCCTATCGGTTTAGCAACACCGCGTAATGTATATTCCGCAAGTATGATTTTCTTCTCTTGGCAAAGAATCAAACCGATTGTTGGATTATCTTTTTCGTGTCTCAATTGATTATCTACAACATTGCAGTAAAAATTCATCTTTCCGGCATATTCCGGTTTGAATCCACCTTTTTTTAAATCAATTACAATGAAACAACGAAGTTTAAGATGATAGAATAATAAATCAATATAAAAATCTTCTTTTCCAATCTCAATGTGATATTGACGGCCGACAAAAGCAAATCCCCGGCCTAATTCCAGGAGAAATCTTTGCAAATGCCGAATTAAGCCGGTTTCCAATTCCCGCTCATGAAAGGATTCTTCTAAAGTGAGAAAGTCAAAAATATATGGATCTTTAAGGGTTTGCTCTACCAAGTCTGATTGAGGTGAAGGTAGTTGCTTTTTAAAATTATGTGTTATCTTACCCTGACGTTTGTGAGCTTGGCTTTTAATCATACTGAGTAAAACATCCCGGCTCCAGCCTTGCTCGATAATTTGCTGCATGTACCAGGCGCGATTTTCAATATCTTTCACTTTTTCCATGAGCAGAATATTATGGCCCCAGGGGATTTTTGCAACAAGCTGTTGCAAAATCTCCCGGCCGTTTACTAGTGCCACAGGCTGTGCCACTTTTTCTGATACTTTGATTTTTGCCACAGCCTGTGGCAAAATTTCACCGATATTGGGATAAGTACGGTAAAACGCTATCATTCGCCCAATGTTCCGTTCAGAAAATCCTTTTACTTCCGGCAATTCATTACGAATATCCAATGCTAGCCGAGGAATAACCGCAGCTCCCCATCCTTTCCGCTGTTGCCGGTCATAAATGATATGGCCAACATCCCAATACATAGTGATCATTTCCACATTCGCAGAAAATACCGCGCGCGTCTGTCCTTGCCTGATTCGCTTTTTGATCTGACTTAACATTTCAATGTATTGCTTTGGCATTTATTCTTATTCCTCCTTGTGTAGTATAACTTTCTACACAATCAGACAGAAACGCAGCGCTTTCCTTGCAAAATATTTTATTTATTTTCAAATAACAATTGGCACGGGTATTTTCCAGTTGTCCAATTTTTCCGGATATCTCATTGTCAACCAAGGTACAATTTGTCCCCCCTTTTTTTAGTTATCATTCGCTTTGGAAGCATCTCTATTTTTAGAACCAGCTTTAACTAAGAAAGCAGCGAACAGCATATTTATTTATCAGGTTTTGATTCGGCTTTTTTAGACTACAGATGACGATTCATTTTCATGCGATTTTTTAGAAATAATGGGGCTTCCGGGTTTGTCGTGGGTAAAAAACC
>JAGLMY010000218.1 GCA_023139775.1 bacterium | reverse complement strand
TTCACGGCCATATACTGATGACCCGACAAGCAAAAAAACTGTTATTAGGAATAAACGTAAATAAGACTGTTTCACCACCATAATAATAACCTCCTAATCCAGTTTTACAACCAGCTCAAGCTCATGGTGATTTACCTTTTTATTATATCATTAATCGGAATTTTTTTAAACATAAAAAGCTGATAACACGATATAATCCTCTAAGGGACTGTCTCCAATAAGCTTTTTTTCCAAAATGTCATTCCGAGTGAAGCAAGGAATCTCTAAAAACCCTGATTTTTAAAGAGATTCCTTGGGCTACTCGACTCGGGCATTAATTTTTTGATAAACCGTATTACCGAACAAAGTCCTGAATCCGAATCACAGATCAAATATTATTCCCAACTGCCTTTAAAGTAGCAACGGGAATCCCCTTTGTAAATACACTCCGTATGTTCAAGGCGCAGATTTTTACCGCCAGAGCAGGCTACGGCATATTTTGCCCATCCTAGAATACCTCTGCATAACGCCTCACCGTATGCCTCTCCTCCGACAGACTCAAACTCAGCGGAATTTTTACCCATATGTGTCGTAATTAATTTACCGACACTAAAATATTGTTTCCAGACAGTGGGAGCTGCGTTGAGTACAAAGGCCGGATTGCCGAACTTAATAAATACTTTCAAAAAAATATTTATATTATATTCCGCCACATATTCCATCACCCTGCTGTAGTATTCCGGCTTATTATCTCCCCATTGCTTAATGACTGTCTGATAGGTCTTATCGAGCAATTTGGCTGGAACTTTTGATATGGCTACTATTCGTGGGCCGATGTAGCGGAGTTCCTCCGGAGTGAATGCCTGGTAGTATTTCTCCAGCGCCGCATCCCCGTGTTTTTCCTGAATAAACTTTTTAATACCCATAATCACGCTTCCTTTAACAATTGCTTCGGCCATATTGATTCACCTTCCTTTGGATTTGATATTTTTTCAAAGGCAGCATTAAAAATCTCATTTGTTTGAGCGTAAACGGCAGTTAGAGAAAAACTTAAAAATATAAATATTTTGGATTTTTTCCAAAATAGCTGGGTACTAAGACATATTTTATGAGAAAACGTTATAAAAATAAAGAAGAAAATAGCTTGGCAAGTAACCTATCAGTTAGTTACGGTACTAAAAGTGCCGTTTGCCTGTCATATTTAAAAGAACATAAAAAATTGGCCTGGTTTATTGCGGCAATGCCTGGGATCGGTATCCTCACCCTGATTTTGCCGATGAGCCATATACTGCTGTACAACATCTATTTTCTGTCCATTGGAGTGGGCATTTCCTTGTTGGGTGTACAGTTGAAAAAATTGAGTCTGTCCAACGGCGGCTTATTGCTCGTGGCGCTCTTGGTAGTGACGCGTTTTTTTGATTCGGACATGTCATTTCTGGGAAGAGGGCTGGTATTTGTAATTATTGGCGCGATCTTTTTGGGGATTAATATTTATATTATTAAACAAAAAAAAATGGGAGCTAAAGCATGAGCAAAAAGACACTCTTTTTTTTATTTGTGATTTTTGCCGGAATGCAATTACTGCTGCCCTTGTCCGGTATTGTGAAACAAGAAATAATTCTAAGAGATGGTGATGTGTACAAATTTAAAACCCAGCCCATTGACCCGTATGATCCGTTTCGCGGGAAATATGTGACTATTAAAATTAAGAATAGTGTGAAATTACCAAGAGAGCATGGTTTTGAGGATGGACAAAAGGTGTATGCCGTCATCGCGACCAAAGAGGACGGTTTCTCGATTATCGAGAGTATTTCTGCCAAGTGTCCCAAGAGCAACAATTATTTCAAAACCAAAATCCATAGTCTCTATGACAATATCGCGCGTCTGAAAATTCCGTTTGATCGCTATTATATTGATGAACGCAAAGTCAAGAAAGCGGAAGTCTATTACCAACAACACAGCCGCCGAGGAAATCATGATGCCTATATTCAGGTCCGGGTGAAAAACGGAGCTGCTGCCTTAGAAGAACTCTATGTGGGTGATCTGCCGATTATCGAGTTTGTGATGCAAGAGATAAAAAAGCAAGCAGAAGAAGAGAAAAACAAATCTAAATAAAAATTGTTTAAGCAAAATCCGGGAAGTGAATTTATTAATAATGAAAAAACTAGTTAAACGGATTCATACTGATTTATACTAAAAAATACTGAATGTTTTGAACAAACGAGAGTAATGTGGTTTTTTGGAGTGTAAATAATAAGGGATCAGATCCAAATAAAGATCTGATCCCTTATTATCTGTCTATCACTTCACCACCCGCCGGATGTTGCCGGTGTTTGAGGTAGAGTCGTAGAAGTATACAAAGCTGGTACCAACGGCAACAGCTTGGCAATGGTAGCCGCGGGTATTTGAGTATATTGTCGTGGTTCCGGATGCGATGTGGTATTTTCCAACGCCGTCGTATTCTCCAAAATAGATATTGAGAGCATCACTGCACAGGGTGTGATCATACATGGATGTGTGTCCATTGGTGCCTGCGGTGACCAGAGTTTCCGTGTTGCCTCCAAGCCGCAGTACGCGCTTCACCATTTCTCCCCAGAGATATTTATCTAAAAAATATAAGTGCGTGCCAACAGAAATAACATTTCCGTTGAGATACGAACTGGCCAGGGCGGTCATGCCACCGTTGTTGGTGTCGTTCATTTTTTCTTTGCGGTAAATTGTCATGTCACCCATATAGACGTATTGATCATCTACCCAAATGGGGGTTAAATCAATATTGGTCTGTACTTCAATCAAAACAGGAGTGCCTCCTGTCTTGGGTACGCGCCAGAGGTTTTCATCGGAAGTGAAGAAAATATAGGTAGCATCAATAGCTAATTCTCCCATCCCTACGACTGTGGGATCAATAGCTTTTAAATCCACAATCTGAGTTGACACACCTCCGCCAATTGGGACTTTGTAGATACCTATAAAACTGTCATCTCGCGTGTAATATACATATTGCCCATCCACTGCAAAAGAAGCTTCGTGCTCGATACCGGAAACCAGAGTGTACACTGCTCCTCCGTCTTTATGAACACGATAGATTTCATGGAATGTACGCCAAAAAATAGAATCACCATAGAATTTCATCAGCAACGGCACGCCAACATTAGCTGCAATGATTTCCGGTGAAGGAGTAGCAGTAGCAGTAGGGATAGCAGTAGCAGCAGGGATAGGAGTGGCAGTAGGGATCGAGGTCGCTGTGGGTTCAGGATCGGGCTCAGTGGGGTTTTCCGCACAAGACATGGCCAGAAAACAACCTATAAACAAGCAGATTACAGGATATAGCAGTTTGAGTTTCATACAACACCTCCAAAGGATAAGGTTGATCTATTCCTTTTGACTGGAAATTCCCGAATTCCTTGCATTTTTTTTAAAAAAAGTGAAGAAAATATTATTGTTGATATGTGAGGTTAACGACCATGGCTGATACCAACATCTCACAATAAAGGGTTTTTGGCCACATGTAATGTGTCAAAACCCAATGATTAACACTTCTTCAGGAGAAGACCACACCCTTTACTCCCCCTTCGGCGACCGAAGGGAGTCCCTTTTGCACGTAATATTCTACGTGTTGGAGAGAAAGGGGCAAGGGGTTGGTACGTATTTATTTGAAATTCCGGTAATATTTGTGTTGCGCGAGCTCCAGCATGGGTTTATCCCCGCGGCTGTCACCGTAGGCATAAATACTCTCGAATTCGTCCAAAGCAATAGCTTCGCGGATACGTCGCACTTTTTCTTGGCCATGACAATTCAATGTTCGCATTTTTCCGGTGATCCGGCTGTCTTTTTTTTCCAGCTGCGTGGAAATCAGCTGGAGTGAGAGGGAATGGCACCAGGGTAAGAGCCAATCTTCCGGAGAAGCAGAGATAATATAAACCACGTGTTGCTGTTCCTGATGCCAACGGACACGCTCCAAAGCGCTGATTTTCAGCAAACGCGGGAGCTGTTCTGTGGCATACGCTTGGGCTTTGCTCTCAAATTGCTCACAGGACCAGTTCTTGAAAAAACGGGTTAAAAAGAGGGTCTTGAGATGATCATTTGGCAGTAGTTTGACAAAATACGCTAAAATAGCCGGCAAGAGTCTTATTAACCCCAGGATCAGCCGGGGGGGTCCGACTGTATAATGAATAAAATCAACAAAGCTGTCTTTGTTGGTAATCGTACCGTCAAAGTCAAATAATGCCAAAGTTTTTTTCATGAGTATGCAACCATTTTTTGCGAAATATATAGATAGGAAGTATAGCAAAAAATAGGCTGAGTATAAAATGGTTTGTTTGACCTGGGAAAGTGGTCACAATCTCTCCTCCTTTGATAGCCGAAGAGGGGAATAGTGTGAATATGTATAAATATTTCTATGACAACTTACCGATCCGGCTCAGATCCTATGGGGCGGCTGGAAAAAGCCGTGGCTCCGATGTAACGGGAAGTACTGTTGGAAATTCTCTCGAATTCCTGTCGGCGTACTGTATCACCAGGATGAGCCGCTTGCGGGTTAGGTATACTCTGGACATTGGTGTGTAGGCCGGCCGGAGCCGGAGTTTTTGGGGAAGCCGGTGTAATCAGATCCTCCAGACTTAGGATCGCTGTTATGCGTTTGTCCGGGTGTTTGTGTCCGCATTCTGTCGGTTTATATATATCTGCCACTTTTTTATAACCCTTGACCGCCTGTTTTTTATGTAAAGGCACAAAGAGCTCAGGTCGGATATCTTTTAAAATATTTTTCGCCATTATACGAAAAGCCAGCGCGCCGCGGACTGTGGTTTTGGCCAGCTTATCAATTAGGTGCACAGGCAATCCGAGTTCAATGGATTTTTTAATATGCTTGTTGGCCGGGATGTAGGTGTTATACAAGCGAGTTCCCACCAGGGTTTTGAGTTTCTTGAAATTATTAATATCAAAATCATCTGTGTACTGGAAATTATTCACCATAACCCGGATGATGACCTGGCGCCAATGTCTGGAATTTATGATTTCCGCCTCTTTGATTATCTGAGAAATACCAGCCAGACCGCCGACGCCGGCTTCGGTGGGAATCAGCACCAGATCCGCGGTCAGAAGCGCGGATCTGGTCAAGTAGCCAATGTACGGTCCATTATCAATCAAGATAATATCATACTCGGGTTTGATTTCCGCCAAGGCTTCAGTAAGAGTTCCGATTTTACTAAAATCCTCAGCAATGTAGGAGAGTCTGTGGTTGGATAGAAAAATATCCAGGTTTTTTTGCCGGAAAGAAACTTTGTATTTGGTCAGAATATCACTCAGGTTCAATTGGGCGCCGGCTTTTTTGAAACTCACATCACGGTATACATCTGCCATATCGCGGGTGCTCTCGCACACATGATGTTTGAGATACGCCCCCACATTGCCTTGGGGATCATTATCAATCAGGGCTACGCGTAAATTCCAGTCTGCAAAAATCGCAGCCAGATTAATGGCAGTGGTAGTTTTGCCTACTCCGCCTTTGTTGTTTGCAATGGATATGACTTTGGCGCGCATATGTATGTTTACCCCTCATAATTAGCTACGGCAGACGGCTTCAAAAGCTTAAGTGGAAAATAGGAGTTAGACGTGGTTGCTTAATTGTAACTCATATCGCAACAAGTTCAACCCAAATTACTTCTGTTATGGCAGTATGGCAAACAGAAGTGCTACAATAATGATACTGGGAACCTCAACTGGCAGAAAAGAGTCTAATTTATCATGAGAAAAATAAAGCGTTGGTTTACATTTAAGAAACGGGATGCCAATTATTATCACCGTATTGGCAAGGTGTACTATGACAGCGGGCAGTACGCGCAGGCCATTCGGTTTTTTGGGCAGGCAGTGCAAAAAGATAGAAAATTTATCAATGCCTATATGGACCGTTTTGGTTGCTTTTTTCATCTTAAAAAAATGAAGCAAGCCTTAAAAGAGGTGGACCGTGCCATTGCTATTGAGCCTGAGAATGCGGATCTATATTACAATCGCCATATGGTCTCCCGTTATCTGGATAAGTACCGGCAGGCGTTTGAGGATATCTCTTATGCTCATATCCTGGCGCCGGAGGATGGGACCATTGCCTACCGCCGGGCCTGGCTGGCTTCCGGACTCAAAGAATTCCAGATTGCGTTTGACGGTTTTAATGAGCTGCTGATCCGCCGGCCGGAGGACCCGCATCTTATCTGTTGTCTGGGAACGGTCTATCATGATATGGGTCATTTTGAAGATGCCTTAAGTTGTTACTTCTACTCTCTTAATTTGAAGCCTGACCAGCCCAATGTGTTCTATGAGATTGGACTTACCTTTTACAAGCAGAAAAAACACAACAAAGCCATCGCTGCCATGAGCCGGGCTATTGCGGCGTATCCGGAATATGGCGCTGCTTATGATATTCGGGCTGAACTTTATAATCAGAGCGGCGAGAACAAGAAAGCGTTGGCTGATTACACGCGTTTACTGGAATTGCATCCGGACTATGTTTCGGCGTGTCATAAAGCGGCGGAACTGCACAAAGAGCTGGGGAATTATACGGAAGCCCTGAAGTGGTACCGGAAATATAATGCCAATGAAAAGCACGGGGAAGTCTGGTGGTGGAAATGGATACGGATTATTTTTTGTAGGCAACCTCGACGGGTGGTGGAAAATATTGAGGAACTGGAACAGGCGGTGTCCAGCCCGGATGAGTGGAAAAAATATCAAGCGCGCCATTTTGACTGGCAACAGCGGCATGAGGATTATAATGCGCAGATCCGTAAAATTGCGGCGACCATTGTTGCCGATGGATTGCAGTGTCCGTATTGCGGTCAGGCGTCCAGGGAATATCGTTTTATTGATTTAACTCCGGAGTATAAGTCTTATTTTATCTGTTGCACCTGCGGCAGATCCATTCATGCGACAGATGTGCCGCCGGAGAAATAAGCGCCCTTTTATTCATATTTATATTCTTTGCTCCACGTGTGTGTGTTGAATGCGCTCTGTGTGCCAACGGGTGTAAGGGCGAGGACCCATATAAAATCGAGATTGCTTCTATTTTGTAAAATTTCTATTTTGGTTCCAGGGATCCATTCCGGTATTGCAGCTAAGCTAACAAGGTGCTATAATTTTAGTGAGTTGTAAAACTCCCGAAAAATTAAGCCGTAAGGTTTGGCCCAAAGATGAAATTCCGAAAAAAACAAAGGCGGACGGCTATGTCTGAACATCTTGAACATATTTTTGCAAAAGCTTTAGAATTGCCGCCGGTGGAGCGGGCCGAACTGGTTGAACGGATTTTATCCAGTTTGGAATTTCCTGCCAGGAAAACAATCGATGCTTCATGGGCGCGGGAAGCGGAGGAGCGGATTAATACTTTTGAAAAGGGCGAACTCCCGAGTATTCCCGTAAATGACGTTTTCAAAAAAATTGATAAGCTATAAGCCAAATGAACATTGATTTTCTTGCTCCTGCCGAAGCGGAAATAAAACGAACCCTGGAACGGATTACCCGCTATCCTGAAGCCTGGTCGTTGCTTTCAAAACGCACCCGCCGTTGTCGGACTAATAGATTTCCTTATGGAGTCATTTATCAGGCAAGAAACGAAACCCTTCTTATTGTAGCCATAATGCATCTTCACCAACATCCTCAAACATGGAAATCACGGCTCAAATATGAGGATCAAAACTAAGCGTGTGTGGGTAGGAAAGGTAGTTCCGGCTGCTATTTGCCGGGCCGGATTGATTGCCCTCTAGCAGCCTGTCGGACTTTGTTGTCTACTTATGATATAATGACAGCAGTTTCCCCCTTTTAAAAAAGGGGGATTAAGGGGGATTTTATAAAGAGCACCATGTTGGACTACAACAAAAACCTTAAGAATTATGCGCAAATGCTTAGAAAAGATATGACCAAAGCAGAAATCCGGCTTTGGACCAGACTAAGAGGAAAACAGCTAAACCAGATTCAATTTTACAGGCAAAAGATAATAGGCAACTATATTGTTGATTTTTACTGTCCCAAAGTAAGCCTGGTAATTGAACTGGACGGCGGCCAACATTACACTGAAGAAGGACGTTATAAAGACAAACAACGTGATAACTATTTGCAATCCCAGGGCCTGTATGTTATGCGCTATTCGGACCGGGATGTGTTTGGAAACCTGGAAGGCGTAGTTAACCATATTCAAAACTATATAAATAAAGGTGAAGTGGTATGAAATCAAATTTTGTCCCTTATGATCGGGAAACGGATTATTTACTCCCGCCATCCTTAAATGATTGGTTGCCAGCCAACCATTTGGCGCGATTTGTGGCCGAAATCGTCTCTCAACCTGACTTGACGGCCTTGAAAAAGGTTTATACTGGCCGGGGATCGACTGCCTATCATCCGGAAATGTTGCTGACCGGTGTGAAGCCGGGCGGTTCGTGCCATACATTGCCAACCGCCGGGAACACCATCACCCCACGTTGGAAACCCGTTTTTCAGGACCGCCTCCGCTGCCTGCCAACGCGGATGCGGTTGCCAGGATGGGAAGACGTTTGCAAACATCGTCAGGCCGGAAAATTTATGCCCGTCGCAAGAGCACAGTTGAGCCGGTGTTTGGAATCATAAAAGCCGTTATGGGATTTCGCCACTTTTTGCTACGTGGTTTGCAAGCTGTCGAGGGGGAATGGACACTGGTGTGCCTGGCTTGGAATTTTAAAAGAATGCACGTATTAAAGGCAACTGCAAGCTGAAAAATCCCCCTCACTCCCCCTTTTTGAAAAGGGGGAGGTGTTCGGGATATTCAGTATGTGCTATTTAACAACACGGATGCTTGTTTTGGATGTGTTAAGTCCGACAGGCTCCTAGAATGCCCAAATTTTAGCTGCTAAGCGTGCAAATTCTTCTGATCTTTTCTTAACCTGTCTGAACTTAAACATTCCATTTTTATTGTATATATCCTTAGTCATTTGAATATTTGATTTTTTATACTCTTTTTTCTTTGCCTGAAAAGGATTATTTGATGCTTTGATGTTTAATTCTTGGGCCAACAGTGTATAGTTCCCTATTCTATCAACAAACTCTGTATGTTGTGTTAATGCCCCGTCACCTAAGTACGTGGGCCAATCGCCGCATTCTTTAATCGCTTTCTTTTTATTAAAATTCTGTGGGATAATATGTTCCAAATGTACATCTCTTCCTGAATTTAGAATATATTCGCCTTTATCTTCAATAAGATAATATTCAAATTGCTCTAATGCATATTTCGCTCGCTCTATATTCTTTCTGAAATTATGTTCGGCAAACTTACTCTGGAATTTCTCATCCGAAGGTAAATATTTTGCTAATTGCTTCTTTACGTGGTTAGCAATATTTTCATCTTCTACGGTAACTAGCTTTGGGAAAATATCGTCTAATTCTGCTGTGCGATCTTCACAAATATGCTTGCGCATCATAAATGTTTCGATAAGTCCCAGAACCTTTATCTTGTCCTGGTCATCAATTTTTCGGTGAAATAAATTCAGCAAAAATGTATAAGACGGAACTGAATTAATTCGTTGTAGATCATAAATAGGTCGATTAAATTTTTTATTATCGAAATTATTGTTGACAATGTTGGCATAAATCTTTGATGAATCCTTAAGTGATTTCGCAAATTCAACAATGGAAATTTTTTCTGTGACTTCGGTACCAGCTTTTTCGCTTTCGCTTTCTTCCTCGTGTTCTTCCGATTCGCTGTCAACTAATACGCTCTCTTCAGATTCGTCTTCTTCTGTTCCGCGTCCTTCGTCTTCAGTGTCGTTTTCTTCAAATTCACTGAATGAACGATATTCTGGCAACATATTCGCTTTTTCAATATATCTATAATAATATTTCTTAAACTCCTCTATCAGTTTCGCAAACGTAATTTTTCTTTGGAGAATGCCTGCCATATAGTGTCTAAAAAAATCGTCTATTCGTATATTATCCAAATTCACAATTAACTGTTTCCAGTACTCTTTGGTTTTTCTAAGGACATCTTCGTCTATCATTGACGCGTGTCCTAGCAAGAAATTTTTAATAATATCTGTTGCACTCAATTTTAGTCCTCGGTTGTTAATTGTCTCAAATAATTTGTAGGCATCCTTGGCCTCGCCTATATCAAGCCGAATAACCATTGTATTGTTAACCAACTTGAAATATAGTGTATTCACCTTTTCAAAATCATAGTCTGAAATCCGTTTTTTGAAATACTGATAGGCATTCAATAAATATTTGTTTTGGATTTCTTCTGAATTTTCCAATACGAGTATTTTGGAATAGTCAGGTTTATCTAAATCGCCGAGGAGAATTTTATGCTGTGGTTTTCTGTTTATACCCTGGCAAAACAAATATGTATTAATTTCTTTTGCGGGATCTTCCTTCTTTAATTCAGTAAATTTATCTTGTATTGCCTTGAAGAAAAGCGATAGTGATGTTATGCGCTGCTGTCCATCCACCAACTCCAAGACATTCATATCTGCAGTGTGACTACCTGTAAGAAATAGGATCGTTCCCAACAAATGTGTATCATTCTGATTAAGTTGATTGATATCTTCAAATAGTTCCAGAAGCTGCTTTTTGCCCCACGCATATCGTCTTTGATAGGCTGGAATCAAAAATTGCTCATTTTTGCTACTAAACAACTGGGCTATTTTCAACTGGGTTGGGGTTATTCTCATTTTAATTTCATCCTCCCTTTTATTTACAATTTATCTAACATTTCAGGATAACTTGTGGTTTGTACAAATACAGTCATAATCCCCACTTTGTTTTTATGACCACTTCACTCTCCCTTCCGCGCAGGCGGAGCTGACCGGGCAGACTTTGCATTTATTTTTGGCCAGGCGTGGCTCGAACCAGCCTTGGCGGATGCTGTGAAAGGCTTCGGCGACTTCGTGGCGGATTTCGTCGCCGGCGCGGAGGTGATATTTTTCCTCTTTCTCTTCCTTGAACAAATTCTGCCCGCAGCAAGCTGCGGGGTATCTAACCTGATTTATTATTTGTAAAATCCCCCGTAGCCCCCTTTTCCAAAGGGGGAACTCAATAAGTCACCCGGTAGCAAGTACGGGGAATTACAATTTAAACTTCCTGTTTATTTACTGCGTATGTATACTTATCGGTATAAGGATATCAATTCTTTATAGCGGTCAAATATTTTCAAGCGCCTTCACACTAAAATGGAGCATAAATTTGATCATTGGTGTTGGATAAAGGGATGTGTTAGATAATGATTCTGCTGCAAAACCCCTATTTGGGGGTAATACCGCAATTCATTTTGTCATGCCCGAATGATTTTATTGGGAATATTGTAGGGACATTTAATTAAACGTCCCTACCTCAGACCTGGACACTCTCTGCCAAAGCAGGCCGAATTCAGTAAAACTCAGTGAACAGCAGACCATTGTCCGGAATCTGGAACGCCGGTTATAGTAGTCCATCCACTTCCTGATTCAAACGCGCAAAAAATTCCACCATGAAATCATGCCGTTTCATTGCCATTCGCCGGCCTTCGGTGGTTAAAATGCGTTTCTTGACATGTCGCAATTTAACCAGGTACTCACGGTAGGCAGTATCTTCAATGGTGTATGGTTTAGTTTTTTCAATATCTACGCCTTGGTTATGCAGTTTGGCGCCCACCTCGCCGGCAAACAAGAAGGCCCGGCCAATACCCACCGCTCCTATGGAATCCAATTTATCCGCATCAAACAACACTTTGGCTTCTAAGGTTTCAGGGTGATTATTGTTACGAAAGCGATGAGTCCGGATACAATGGACAATCCGGTCAATTTTAGCGCGCTCCAAGCCATGCTGAATCAACAGGTCTTGGGCGATTTCCGCGCCGCGTTGCGCATGACAGATTTTGCCGTTGGCTTGATATTCTGCTTCGCGGCCAATATCGTGTAAGAGTGCGGCATACTCCACGATTTCCTGATCAGCGCCTTCGACCTCTGCCAGCTGAAGGGCCAAGCTATAGACGCGTTCTGTATGTTCCCAATCGTGAGATCCTTTGGATCCGCGCAAGCGTGCTTGGGCTGCTTGTTTGATTTTGTCGATCACGGCGTAATTACTCCTTGATATGTAATTTCAGGATATTATACGCGGAAATGTGAAAGGAAGCCAATGGGATTATTGTTTTATAGTTTTCTCTGTTACTGAAATTTACTATAATACAAGCACTATGCCGAAAACGTCCGGAATGGTCATGATTTGGCCGGCAGGGGTGGCCGGGAGCTATGGAGACGCGGCCGGGCAATTTTTACTAAAATGGGATCAGCCTAAACACTAATGGGGGCAATTGTGAAAAAACAAGGTACCTTACTTCTGGATCAAAAAACCATTCGAAACATTCTTGATTTAAAAGCTTCTATCCAGGCAGTGGAGAATGCATTCCGGTTCATGGGAAAAGGGAAAACCCAAATGCCTTCCAAGATCTATTTGCAGTTGGATAAATTCCAGGGTGATTTTCGTGCCATGCCGGCGTTTATAGAAGGCTTGAGCGGCACGACCTTGAAATGGGTAAACGTACATCCTGGCAATCAGCGCAAAGGATTGCCTACAGTCATGGCCATCATTATTCTGAGTGATCCGAGTACCGGGTATCCGCTCTGTATTATGGATGGCACCTATGTTACTGCAGTGCGTACGGCTGCTGCCGGCGGCGTGGCTGCCAAGTATCTGGCGCGTAAAGATGCCAAGCAGGCGGCGATTATCGGAACCGGTGTGCAGGCCAAGTATCAATTGTTGGCCTTGCAGGAAGTTCTGCAGCTAAAACAGGTTTCGGTTTTTGGCATCAATGCCCAGGCCGGCCAAGCGTATGTAAAAATGATGAAAAAAATATCACGCCTAAAAATACTGCCGGCCAAAACCATCCGGGAATGTGTTCGAAATGCGGATGTCATTGTGACCACTACGCCCTCGAAAAAACCCTTAATCAAGCAGGCCTGGTTAAAACCAGGGGTTCATATCAATGCCATTGGCGCGGATGCCAAAGGCAAACAGGAACTGGAAGCCAAGATCGTCAAGCAGGCCAAAGTGGTAGTGGATTCCTGGGAACAGGCAGCACACAGCGGGGAGATCAATGTGCCCTTGCGCCAAGGGATACTCAAGCGCTCTGATGTTTTTGCGGATATTGGCCAGATCGTGACCAAAAAAAAAGCCGGTCGGACCAATACACAGGAAATCACACTTTTTGATTCCACAGGCTTGGCCATTCAAGACACAGCACTGGCCAATCTGATTTACACAAAAGCACTCACACTGAAGAAAAAACAGTATATGCAATTCATTTCATCCCCTTTGCAAGAGACCCCGGGCTTGGTCCGTGGGGATATATAAATGTGATCAGAGTAAGCGCAGTTGGTAATTGGAAAAGATAACCACTATGAGTAATGACCGTTCTGGAAATCAAGGGTAAGCAGGAACGTGTGAAAGATTAAAGCGTGTTTATTTCAGATCAGCCTTGTATGCTTCCACAAAGGCGGCAACTAAAGTAGGGTCAAATTGTTCAGTGGATTTTTGTTTTAGTTCTGCGAGCGCTTCCTGCGGCGTTTTCGTGGTGCGATGCATGGAATCGCTGATCATGCAGTCAAAAGCATCGGCAATCGCGATGATGCGGGAAAACAACGGAATTTCTTCACCAACAAGACCTTGCGGATAGCCTTTGCCATTGTACCATTCATGCACATGCAAAACAACTTTGTCTCCTTCGTGTAGAAAGCCCAGAGACCGGACAATATTGGAGCCCACCACAGAATGAAGTTTTATGTCATTCCACTCATCATTAGTCAACGGGCCCCGCTTTCGTAAAATTTTTTCCGAGATATTGATTTTGCCGATGTCATGCAACAAGGCCAGATATTTCAGCTGACGTATTTCATGTGCCGGGAGGGCCAGTTGTTTGGCTAGCATGAGTGTGTAGCGACCTACCCGGGCTGAATGTCCGAAGGTGTAAGTGTCTTTAGCCTCGACTGTGGCTACCAAGGAACGTATGGTTCCAATGTAGAAATTTTTCACTTCATAATTGAGTTCGACATTTTCAATGGCCATACCCGTAGCCCGGGCCAGGACTGAGATGAAGCGCACAAACTCGGTCTTGAAAAAAGCGCGTTCATTTTTGTATAGAATGATCATACCTAAAATACGTGATTTGGATTTAAAGGGAACCGCCAAGAGAGACCCGGAATTGAGTTGGCTTTCTGCGAATCCAAAATATTTGGCCTCTTTTTCCGCGTTGGTAATCATGAGCTCTTTTTTGTTTTGTAAAATCCAGGTTTGAATAGTCTCGTCCAAAGGGATGAGTTTCTCGCGTACCCCGAATTTATCGGAATAGGAACATTGAAAACTAATGTCATTGCTGGTGCGGTGATAGGCTACTATGGAGATACGCGTGGCTTCGATGAATTGCTGGACCATGTTCATAACCGACCAGCAGACACTGGTAACATCTTCAGAGCCTTCAATGGCTTTGGTGATTTCATCGAGGGTCATCAGATCAGTCACTTTTTTCTGAAACTTTTGGGGTGAAGCGGAATTTCGGAGTTTTTCTTTGTACATTTTTTCCAAATCTTCTTTACCCGGAGCGGTTTTGCGCTCTAAAACGTACTGGACCGCTTCAACCAGCATTTTTTTGTCAAAGGGTTTTAACAGCAAATCACGAGCGCCCTCTTTAATGGCATTGAAAGTAGTCTCCACATCGATCTGTTTGGCTAAAAAGATGACCGGAAGTTTTTTGCCCCAGCGTTCTTGAACAAGGCGCAGCAATTCAATGCCATCCATAAATGGCAAATTAAACTCAGTTAATACCAGATGAAAGGGCTGATCATTTAATTGGGTCATTGCCTCCACGCCGTCACGAGCCGTAAAAAGCGTATAGGCCTGGTCGCGCAGAAGTTCGACGGTGTATTCCAGACTTTCCTCGTCATTATCGACCAATAGAATATTGATAGTATTCATTGTTTGACCTCAGTGGAGATAAAAATGACCATAAACATGTTTTTATAATATCCCATGTTTTTATTATCGGCAGTAATTCCGAATAAATATAACAAAAAAACAGGTCGGACCGGCAATCGAATTTGTAACATGTCAGTCAGGCGTTTTTTTGTTTGTCATCCCCGAATGCGGCCCCCACCCTGTCATCCCCGAATGCTTGTAGCGAGGATATGGTTTTAAAAAACCAGATTCCCGCTAGAACCATGCGGGAATGACAACCTTTGTTTAACCACAGTTCACTGACATATTACGACATTCTAGAAGGCAAAGTCTGAA
>JAGLMY010000217.1 GCA_023139775.1 bacterium | reverse complement strand
AAAATATAATTGACGCTGATCAATTTGAGTTGAGGGAACTGAAAAGAATGATTAAAGAGATTCTGAATACGGATTAAGGGAATTAAAGCAAAGGCAAGCAACGCAGACAACACGGAGATAACATAACAGCAGCCAATTGCACACAAAGCGCAACAATTGAATTGACAAGATGTGCAGAAAGAGGGAAATTGAATATGATTTATTTATAAAACAACGACGCATAAAGGACCCTTAATTATATGTATAGGAAGAACAAGGGCTATACAGAAAATGATGCAGAAAAAAGCCAGGGATACATCGTCCCCATTCCTCGAAAATTGAAAAAGGAGGGTTGTAAAAATGCTTGAGTGTGATAAATGTGGAGCAAGTATAACTGATGGTGCGAAATTCTGTGCGCAGTGTGGTGATCCAGTTACAGAAGCTGATAAAGCTATTGAACGAAATGACATGCCACAAATCCCCAATGGTAAAATATATTTTGGGCTAAGTTCATCTTCGAATTATACGAGAGCATTAGAGATATGTAAGAATATTCCATCTTTTGAAACTGAAGGAGAAGGTAAATCAATACGCCACGTTATCTCTCTTCCGATAACAGAAGTCGAGCTAATTGTAACGATATTTGATCTTGTTGGAACTTGGAAATCTTCTAAGATGCTGATAAATAATCGGTCAGCTTCCAAGAAAGAATTAACTTACTATGGTGTTGGATGCTATAGAAATCGAATTAAAGCATATAAACCAAAACAATATTGTTTTGGTGAATCAGATTATGATGCAAATATATGGGGATGTAAAAGAATGAATATGCCTATATATGAGTGGGGTGGTGGTTGGCTGGAATATGGTGAACTTGATAATGCTGGAATATGGTATTTTGATAAAGGAAAAATAAAACACGAATTAGAAATTGCATTAAATGAAAATGAACTATGTCCAGTACTCAATCGAAACAGAATTATGGAAACATTGGCAAAAATACCAGAAACAATTTCTCCGAAAAGCGATCCTAATTGGGAATACAAAACCGAATACAAGGAAGTGGGAAGAGAGTATAAGGAAGTTGCTGTTGGAATTAAACCTGTAGTGAAAAAAACAAATAGTTATGTTGTGGGAGATTTTATTCCGGAGTGGAAATTTGACGGAGAATCATCGCGTTCTGAGCGTGCGCAAGTTATTCGGATCGAAGCAAAACAATCGAAGAAACAGGCGCAGTCTGGTTGTGCTGTTATTGTAGCTACAATATTAGGGTCAATGATATGCTTATGCTTGTCTTTTTATATGTAATATGTGACCTTCCCCCGATATTGTGGACACACCTCCATATTAAATTAAGTATTATTTGGGGGAAGTCCAAAAATAAAGTAATCGTCTAAAATGCAATTGTATTACAAATTGGACGAAAGATCAATCATGTCTCTTTAGTGTGAAAACGGGACGTACATTTGCGCCAGGCAAAGTCCGGACTAAGAGGATGAGTAGGGGTTAGAAATTTCGAATCTCTACCTTGTATTGAAACCTAGCGGGTAATCAACCCCGCTCGGCAAAGCTTAGCCAACAGCCTTAAAGCGAGTCTTGCGTGATGGAGAGGTGACTCTCTATGACGAAGCGCAGACAGTGAGTACGCAGGCCATGTGATTGAGCCCCGAAATCCCCATAGCTAAAGGCCGACGCTCTAGTGTAGTGTCTCTACGCTTCTTTACATTTGAATTTTATTTTTAAGATGTCATTCCGGTATGCTTTAAGCCGGAATCCAGAGGCGTTGGTAATCAAAATCATTCTGGACCCCGGATAAAACCATTCCGGGGTGACGGACCAAGGGAAGTTCGCTGCAAAATGGCATTACCAAATGTAAAGCTATTTAAGAGACACTACACTAGCAACAGCGGAAGTAGAAAAACGGAATCGCTGGAGGGAAACATGGTGAGGACACAGAACCGTGGTAACCTGTAAACTGAAAACCAGCGGATAGCGATTAATCGGATATGAAAGGAGTACAGGAAGAATGGAAATTGGTGTGCCTGGCGTGGAATTTTAAAAGAAGGCACGTATTAAAGGCGACTGCAAGCTGAAAAAATCCCTCTCACTCCCCCTTTTTGAAAAGGGGGAGTGAGAGGGATTTTCAGTATGTGCTATTTAACAACGCGGATACTTGTTTTGGATGTGTTAAGTCCGACAAACTCCTCGGTCACCCGGCGAGATAATGACTTTAGAAAAAAGCTTGAGTCATAAAATCATGAGTATCCCCTTTGGCATTATTAACCAACAAATAAAGAGATATAATAAATGTTGGTTAATTGACAAGTGTTAACCAACATGATAACATTAATATAAAATGTTGGTTAACCAGGGGAGAATATGGCAATCAGAGGCATATTAGCAGAAGAGCTGAAAAATACGGT
>JAGLMY010000216.1 GCA_023139775.1 bacterium | reverse complement strand
TAAAATAACCCCGCATTATTGGCAAGCGATAAGCGACATAAGGCAAAACCAGCATAGAAAGTCCAACGCCAAAAGCAAAGCCAAATTTCATGCCGGCCAAGTAAAACAATACATCAAGAGCCACCAAAGCCGCGGCAGGCAACAACCCGATAATCAGAATCGGTTTTTTAACTTTCCCTCTTGGTTTTTCTTTTTTCGGTATTACAAAACCCTTTCCAGATAAGCGTACTTTTTTTCGGGAAGATTCTATTTTTTCAGCCAGGCTGCCGTTTTTGGGCGAAAGCTGCGGCCAGGTAGCTGCTAAACGGTAATCCGGGAAAAAGGTATAAACCTCTTCCAAATAAAAATTACGCAATGCTTGAAAAACACTGCGCGCTATCCTGTCCTCTTGTGTATCACGCGCTGTGGGCTTACCCAGTAATGTCCTGGAATCCCAGACAATGGCCATATTTTCAATAGCCCGCGATAAGCCTACATTGGTGCGCCGCAGATCCTTCACAAAACCTATGATCCGTTTTTTATTACTGCGCACAGCATCAAAAATCACGACCCGGTTTTCGCCGCCTTGATAACTGTCAATGGTAGTGACTATTGGCAATTTCTTAGCCTTAGGTAAAGCTGCGAACAACAGATTTTTGATAAGATCAACCTGTTCCTGATAAGGAGTAATAATGGTAATTTCATCCAGCGCTATTCCGCGGTTGGAATAATGGCGCACCAGCTCAAGAACCTTAGCAGCTGAGCGTAGGTTAAAGAAGGATTTGCCGCTGGATTTTTCGTAATATTCTCTGGGTTTTTCCGGATCATAGATGTCTTCCAAAACAAATGTATCCGGCTCAAAATCTTCCCAGCCTTTTAATTGGACATCCCCTTCATAGAAAAGCAGAGAAGTCAGCAACCCCAAAAGCGGAATTGAACGCCAGTTGGTTGAGAGCATGACCCGGTTGCCATGTTTTTTTCTTAAGAGCCATTCAAAAATGCTCAAATTATAATTTTTCAAAGCTTCTTTTTTAATTCCAGCCTTTGAAAGCGCTTTTTTCTCTTGATCTGACAATTCGTGGACAGGTAATTGCCGAACATCACCGATAAAAATCATTTTTCCCGACTCTTTTAACATTTGCAAAGGTACCAGCGCACCGGAAACTCTCTCCCGGGTAGCTTCATCCATAATAAAAACATCGGCTCCGTCTCTCAACATAAAATGAAGCTTAGACCTATGCATCCAATCCAGCAACAAACCCGTATCCGTGGCTGCAATAATAAATCCCTTAGAACCATTTTTATGGTACTTGCGTATAAAATCATCCACCACCCCGCTGTTAAGACCTGTTTCCCGGTTACCCGGCCAAACCAACTGCGTATTGTATTTAAAGCGGGAAGGATCATTTCCCAGACGCAGCACCGGCAGATCATGCATAACTTTCGAGACCAGGTTATCCACTGGATGATTCATCTGGCAGACATAAATAATTATGTCACCCTGCTTTACCATCTGCCACAGATCTTCTTCTCCCACCGTAGTTTTACCATTGCCGGTCGAACCTTCAATCAACAATTTTTCGGTCGGACTCATGCTCAGTTTGACTGCCATTTCCTCGGATTCGTCACCTTGTGATTCGTAATCATCCAGCATTGAAAAAGGTATCAAAGGATTGATGAAATCAATTGGTTTGAAATCATTGGGCGTCAGGGAAGCCAGCCCGAATAAACGATCATAGGCTAACCTGCCCGTAGTCCGGCCCCGGCTTTCCTTTAACTTGGTAATTATTTTTTCCAGAATGGAGTATTCCAGTCTTAGGGTGAGCGATTCATCTGCTATAAATTCTCCTTTTGGGGGCATTTCCTCCCCCATTTTTCCTAACTCGCGTATAGTTATCGAATTTCCCGGAATATCCAGGGAAACAATCTCGAAGCTACAGTTATTTTTTTTCAAGATTATTTTTTGGCCGGGCTTAAGCGGCAGGGATGCCAATCCTTTTACACCAATAACAACTTCTCCCGGCTTGGTCTGCGATAATAAACTAAAACGTATCTTTCTTTTTCCGTGTAATCGCGATAAAATTTCAACTACCTGCAAACGTGATTCCAGTTCTTTAATCAAGTCCATCCTTTCCTGCTCATCAAGCAGTGGTCTGGTACTGGAATCATACATATAAAGGTGTTTCTGGCGGTTGAGCCGACCGTGCGGAACTTGCTCATTGCGGACTTTCCTTATCCAGGCTTCCGGATCTTCATAACTCAAACTCTCCAACACTAGAGTATAGTCCCGCTTTAAGCGGTATTTTCGCAGCCAGCGCTCAATGGTGGCTAGGGGCAGGGGGGAGGTTTCCCACAAACGGTGTATTAAAGCCGGCGGAACATTACTTTGTTCATATGATTTGATAATTTGCAGAAGCTTGCGTGCCAAGGCCGCCTTGTTTATCTTGCTGAATTTCTTAACTGCCAATGCTTTGCGCTCTTCTATGGTAAGCACACCTTCTTGCACCAAAAAATCCAGCGATTTGGCACGGGCGCCGGCTAAGCTAGAAGAAATATTCCTTGCCACCGAGATGGGCACGCCGATTTTTTTCAGGGCCAGGGTCAGCTGCCTGGAAAAGATAGTACTCTTGTTCAGTTTTTTCTTAGGTTTTTGTTTAGCTTTGGCAGTTACTGATTCCGGCGGGCCGGTCGGCCTGTGTCTGGTCAGGCTCAAGCTGTATTCACTATCCACCACCAGGTTATAAACCGCATGTCCCAGATAAGCCAGGGTATAGGTTAAAAATATAGAATCAACTGTGGGTAGATTAAAACTCTGGAGCAAAGAAATAAAAAACGGTGATAAAACAATGGCAGCAGTATTAATTAAAGCTGAGAAAAACAAACGGTATTTAAACTGCTTCTTCGTCTGTTCATACCATTTCAATGTTTCCGGTGAAGCGCGCGCCATCCGCGGCCAGCCATGCAGCAGGGCTATGAATACCGATGCAGCTGGAATTGCTACTAATATACTAAAGTAACCGCTTAACCATAAAGCTATCTTAGGTAAAAACAGTAGTTCCAAAAAAGGAACAAGACCAACAATAATGCATTGAGTGATTCTCGGGTACTCAGAGACCAGCTTTTGCTGTTTTTCCTGGGCCTGGGTCCAGGAAAGCTTATTTGCTCCAGCACTAAATATGTAGAAATAAAGATAAATAATTGCTGATGCTAAAGCTGACCATAAGGGCAATGTAAACCGGACCGAACGCGAGCCGTCGGATTCCCGCAATTGCGCGATTTGTTCATCAATCCTTTTAACAAATTCTTCATTACTAAGCAGCAATTCGTCTTTTTTTCGCGTGTTCGGATAAACTTTTTTAATCCCCTCATGATCATGGATTATGAGGTTTTTTTCTTCCAAGACATCCCCGCCGAAAATTCTGGCATCCAGGACTTTCATTTTTAAGTGACCTACATGCCCGTATTTAATGGTCTGGTATCCCAGATTATTTAGCAAACCCCGGCTCTTGTCTGTGTCCGCTTTTTCCCCATCCGGAGTTGATAATTTATCCACCCAGTCTTTATCCGTAACCCAGAAAAAATCATGCATGTTTTCAAATATTTCTGCTAAACCGATTTTCGACTCTTCGCTTAGCGGCTCATCTCTGCTCATGGTTTGCTGGATTTTACTCAAAGCCTGTTGGGCGAGCTCAACTTCTTCCCACGGCAGGGCAAGACTCGCATCATTATTTAAATTTAGGCCGGCATGATCATTTAAAGAACTTCGTTCATCACCCTGATAAATTCGCGAATTGGCGAGCATCCATTGCGCTATCCCGCGCACTTGTTTAAATGTTTTTTCGTCTCTCAGCATGATTAACTGATTTAGCTCATTTTGCGGCACAGGCTTGCCGCCTCTTTTTTCGCCTATTTTTTTACAGTACGCATCCCAGATTAAAGCTATCTCATTCTCAGGAATTAGAAACTCCTTTAAAAATAAAAAACCCCCATATCCAACCCAGTCGAGTAATTTATTAATATCATTTAATAGTAAGGCCTGGATCATCATCACTTCATGATTGCCCAGCACCATAATAAAATCATCACCTAAAAGAATTTTAAGCTCTTTCATATGTTGGAAAACCCGGCTGCTGCTACCCAGCACGCCATCAAAAGCATCCCCATGAAATATAACTTGCTTGATTTCACGGTGTCTGACACGGCGAATAACATCTGCCAGGACTTCGGGCTTGCTGTGTAAATCAAAAATATGGGCTGTTTTTTTAAATTCACAGTTCGTAATTTTGGTCTTTAAAGCCAGCAGGGATTTAATCTGATCCTGCCGGGATAGAATTTCCGCGGCACGCAAGAGCATATAAGAAAACCGGGTTCTGGCAATCTCCGCTTCTCCTATAACTCCCTCCATTTGCATATACATCCCATAAATACTTTCGTTGAGAAACTCAGCGACCCCGTTAATAAATGCCTGATAAAAATTATCCTTTCCTGAGGTCTCCCTGGCAATCAACTCATCAACCGGGCCGGTCACCTTGCCGCATTCAGGCCCCTGCTTTTTTAAAATATAATTTATCTTAGCTATGAGCTTTTTATCCGGCCACGCGTCAATTTCTTTGAAATTATATCGCGCTTCCGCTTCCGGACGCTGTCCAAATTCCAGCAAGTTTTTGATTACACTCCTTAATTTCTTTCTTTGTTCAGGATCTTCCAGGCGTTTTATAACTTGCCTGATCTTTTGATTATCGAATAAGGCCGGATTAATCCGGCTGGAATCGTCTTCCTTGCCTCCTCTTTGTGCCTCACGGCTGGAATCAGCCGTCTTTACCATTGGTGATTGCAAATCAATGCCTGAAACACTACTCTCTCCGGTAGTGGTTTGGGCAATTAAAATCCGGATTGGCCATTGCATTTGCAGGCCGCGCGAAGCTAAAATGTTTTTTCCATAATTTGCCAACTCGTGGTAATAACTCAAGACAACGGCAAAAACAATTATAATAACCATGGCCGAAATTCCCAGCGCAGGCAGTACCCCGCCCCACAAAATCATAGCGCCAATACCCAGAATCAACGAACCGGCGATAATAAAATTCCAGGCGGGTTTTACCCGTCCGTCAGCGCCCACAAAAGCCGCGTTTAGTTGTTTGCCTATTGACGCCTTCCCCTGTGCAGCCAACGGTGCTCGCAGCCAGGCATACAGATGATCAAATGATATTTTTATATTTGGTATTTTTTCCAACAGATTCAAGAGCAATGTGAGAATCAACCAATTATACAGCACTGCTCCGATATTGTAGGCTGAATGCATGCGGAAAGAGAGTAATCCGGCAATTACTCTGTCAAACGCGAGAAAAGGCGCGATGAAGAGATAACCCAGACCAAGGCGAATAACAAAATCTTTTACTGACGCTCTAATAAAATCAGGTGTCAGCGCTTTTATTAAACCACCATGATCTTTGGCCCGCACCAGCCAGGCTACAATAAAATGGGCGGCGCTAAAACCTATGGCGGTCACAAAAATATTAATTCCCCACGTTAATATTGCCGTTGCCAATATGGCTGTCTCTATTGCCGGACCAATAATGGTTAGGTATATTAATGTGGCTCTGCGCGCCCACTTTTCTTTTAGCCACAAGTTAAAGAAGCCAAGCACCACTGGTTCAGGAAGCAGGGACATTTTGGGGATTTTCAAGCTCAAATCTTCTGCTTGTATTAGACGCTCAAGCTTTTGGGCAGTGGCGGCAATATTTTCCTTGAATTCTTCATAGTTATCTTGATCACCAGGAATCATATTTTTCAGATCATTAATGGCCGGCAGCATAGCTTGGAAAATATCATCAGACAGATCAGCGCTGCTTACGATTTTCTTAAAAAGTTCACGAATATCTATGACATCTGTTCTTCGTAATATTTCCCAGGTTATTTGATATTCTTGAGATAGAGCATTCAATAAAGGATCGATCACATAAATGTGTTTTCTACTTAATAAGATATTGTCGCATTCACTTCGCAAGTCCGCATGCGCCAATCCATGAAAGTGCAGAAAACCAACAGCACTCATGACTTGAAAAAATATTTCAGGAAGCAATTCTTTTATTTCTCGGCGGCCCTGTATATTCTTTTCTTTCTCCAAAAACCACATTCTAATGCTCTGCTTGGTTTCCAGCCAGGGCATGATTTGATATTCAATCTCTTCACCTTCCTTGGTTTGAAATTCGTCTACCTGCTGAGGCAAAACCACATTGTCATGCGTGTCCCCATCTAACTTCTCTAAATACTCCCGCATTTCTTCATTAAACAACTTCTTGTTTTTTCTATTTATTCTAATTGCCACTAGATCATTATTTTTATCACGTGCGGGGTAAACGAAGCTATAAGTACCATAACGACTTTCTTTTTCGCCGGTTAAAAACAATCCACGTTCAGCTAATTTCGGGCTGATCTCAAGGGTTATGCGCTCATCCGTGAAAAGTTTTTCTTCCGATTTTCCACTGATTCCTTTTTCAAGCAAGCTATTTTCCACATTCATTTCACGCGGCCAGGCTTCCGGCGCCTTTAGTTCTTCAAGAGTTACTTCCATATGGCCATCATCTGTTTCTTTTGCGCCCCACCTTTCCATAAATCCGCGTATTTTTTTCCAATCCGCTTTTCTATCTGTTGGTTTTTTTATAAAACGTATTATTCCTATCCTGGTTCTTTCATAAAGCAATCCTGGGACAGTCATCAATTTCACCAGCATATTAAAAAACACATTACTATCCCTGCCATCCTGATAGTCCTCATAAATCATAAACCTAATTTGAACAGTATCCGAAGTGTCGTTTTCACGAAAGATAAATGCATGTCCGATATTATCTCCGGTTTTATTTTTCAGAGATAAAAAATACTCTTCATTCCGGGGGGCCTTGATTTCAAACGCGGTCAATTCAATATTTTTATAGCTGAATTGCTTAATAATAATTTTGGCTAAATTCCTATAAAATCCAAATGGCCTTTTGCCATCCTGAAAAATAATTCTATTATTATTGCTTATTGCCCCTTTCATATCACCGATTATTTTCATTGCTTTTTGATATTGATGTTTTAAGATCCGGACCTCAATACCGGATTTTTCCAAAGTTGATTCTGTGGGCACAATCGCATGTTTGAAAACCGAGAATTCAGGAATGCCGGATACGGGCAAATCGTATAAATATCCTTCCCCTGTTTCTTTATAACCAATTTTGCTTAACAATTCTGTTATTTCATCAATATGAGCGTCATACTCATCAAGAATGCTTTTAAGAAATAGCAGGCTTTTAATTTCACTGGTTTTGAAAAGCTTTTGGCTGGTTGCCATATGCATAATCATATATAATATTTTTTCTTCATAGCCTTTCCCGCTGAAATTTTTGTATTGTTCCAGTTTAGGATACATGGCAAAGCTGAAGTCAACCAGTTCGGGGTTTTCCGGTCCCCAATTGATTGTTCCATGGCCGATAATGCCGGTTGAATCACGCGTTTCAATATTTGTAATCGAAAAGATATAGGTTTGGCGATCTGATTTGTAATCAAACTCACTTTTGAAACAGGTTATGTGCAAATTGTGCCAACTAAATTGCCAGGCCATATTTTCGTCCATATCGCCTAGCAAATGTAATTCCGGAAGGTTTTCGTTGCCCAGCCGAAAACCCAGCATTTTATGCATGCTATCCAGTTCTTCCAGCCAACTTCTAATTTTGTCGCCATCATAAATTTTATTATATTTAATCGGGTCAGACGCTTTTTCTCGATTTTTCTTTGCCCCCCTATTCCCTTTTCCCTTGCTGCTGATCATAGACAGCGCTGTAAAAATATTCTGTTTTGCCCGGATCACCTGCCCTGCCTCGTCCACCCCGGCCAACTCCGGGATACGCTGCCACCCAGGCTGGGAAAACGACAGCAGAATTTGACGCAGATAATAATACGCCGCCAAAACAGGATTGAAGTAGCCGGCAGCCTGCCGGATTTCAGGAATCAGTAATTGATCAATTAAGACCGCTTTAAACCGCGAAATGTAATTGATCCCAATTGCCAGAAGGAATAGCATGCCCATCATTAGCAAACCCGGTACTATTGCCAGATTTCCCCAAACCATCATTCCCACAATTCCCAGACTTATAATCCCAGCCATGGCCAAATGAAAAGCCGGCTTCACGGCGCCGTTAGCGCGGAAAAACACTGGCTTGAGTTTTGCAGTCAAGGCCGGAAAATCCAGCGATGATTTTGACAACCTTCGTTTCAAACCGGCACCGGAAAAGGCCATCATCAATCCGGCTATAACCAACCATTTCAGTAACCAAGATTGTAATATCGCAACGACTTCACCTTTACGCTCCAGCTTGCGCAGACTGGCTGCCAATTGTTCCACAGACGCCGTTTTATCGCCAGGCTCTGCCTTTTGGCGATAAAACGCCATCTCCGTATGTTTAAATGTCATGCGCCCCAGGGAATTTGGGGGCAGCAGTGCCTGTTTTTGTTTGGGATAAAAGGCCGCGACCAAGGGTACGCCCTTAAAGGGAATTATCAGCGTTTTTCTGCCTTTAACCACTTTGTCCAGATCCGCGACAAAACGCTTGGTGTTGGCAGTATAGCGGGAAATGGTCTGCCCAAACCTGTGCTTGAATTGCTGCAAACTTAGATCCATTAGCTCAAGTCCCAGGCAGGCTTTTAAGCTCACGTCCGTCTGATTCCGAAAATCAGGATCCAAATGACCTGGGGGCAGATTAATGATATTCTGATTCTGCGCCAGCAGTTTTTCCAAGGGTGTTCTTTTTTCCCGGAGTAAAGTAAAATAGGGGTTTATAATATCCACGCGGGTTAAGGTTGGTTTGAGCGAGACATAAGATACGTTTTGCCCGCGCAGCAGATCGATCACATGTTGGGTATGGTAACCGCCGCTCACCATGACTGCGATATTGGTCTTTCTCTGATCCATGCGCGTTAAGAGGTTGCGCACAAAATACTGTGAGCGCAGATCCGCGTTGGCGTAGAAGTTCTCAACTTTTTTTAAATATTTTTCCAGCGCATAAATTTCCGGTTCAATAAAAAGCTCGCCCGCAAGATCATGCTTCTGAATGAAAGTCTGAAAAGTATTGATCTTAAACCAGTAGGGCTTGGCGCAATACTCTGCAAACTCTTCATTGCAGACCGAAATGTTCAGCATTTTTTCCATGATATCCAGGCAATGCAGCAGCTGATCCAATGATTGCTGATCTGCCTGCGTATAATAACCTTCACGCAGCTTTAGATCCAACTTCTCAATTTGGAGGTAAAGTGCGTCAGAATCAATTTCGCGCGCGAAAACTTCGCTCTGGCCAACGGCATATTTTTTCAGGTGCCTATACTCATCCACATCCAGGAAAAATCCGGCTTGGGACGCGGTCTTAAGGAGATAGCGGCAATAGTGAAAAAGCGAGAGCCGGCCGTCACGGAAAGCGGTTTTTTTCTTATCCAGCGCGGTTAGTTTACTGTTATAGATTTTTGCTTTCAGGATTTCCAGCCGCTCGCGGATATCACAAACATATCCCTGGCTCTCGTCATTTAAAAATGTCATTACACATTCGCGGCCGGCCTGGTAATAAGCGGCATTTTCAATTCCTTCCAGCACAATCGGCCGGCGGCCGGTCGCAGCATAAAACTCAGCCCCGGAGATTTTGCCCTGGCGCATAAAATATCTGCCAACTTCTTTTTTTACGGATTCTACTGGAAAGGTGGACAATTTACTGACATTCACCGTGTGGCTGGCACCTTCAATTCCTACTACGCGCAGGTTATGGTGGTTGGCCAGATAATCGATAATCCGGGCAATATTGTCCTGCACTTCGTAATTACAATGCAGATCCTCAATATAGATCACCAGTTTGTTTTCACCCTGGAAGGATTGTGTGATTTTTCCGATTTTTTTGGGTATCTCAATTGGCCGGCCTGAAAACCGGATGGTCTCAGAATTTAGCAGGTAGGTTTGTACTTCAAAAGACCACAGCAAAGAAGGCCAAAGAAAGGTAATGGCAATTAAAAGACCCACTAATCGCGTCCATGCTTTAGCTAAAGGCAGATGCCAGAATGATATTATAAGTATTTTTGAATGTGAAATCATTATACGCTTTTATCCTCTAAAACAAAATATAGCATATATTAATGGCAAAATCAAATCTGACAATCGTTTTTATTCTTTGTTTTTAAATATTTTTCTGTGTTTGTTTCATATTGCGACACTGCTCTTGAAATTATAATAGGTTTTAATCCAGGTATCCGGGAACTGCTGGATTTCGGGATTTTTCGGGTAAACAAACTTGTGACCAGAAGGAACAAAGTTTGTGACCAATGACAGCCGGCAAAATTTTTTTTAAAACTAACTTTTCCAGCAGTTCCAACTTACTCATTACGCGATTCAGCCGATACTAATAATGAAAATACATGGTTTTAAAGTAATATCATTGCTGTCTCACTAACTTGAAATAAAAAAGCAAGACCCTTTGTAACGAAAACAATTAAAGAGGCGACGTTATTTTTTGGGATAAAAAATTATGGAACCTACCAAACTATTTACAAAATTTATTGCTCGTCTGATAATTATTGGCATTATATCCGTACTATTATCTGAAAAAAGTTTCAGTATTTTAAATAACGATGAAAATTCTAATGTTTCCGGGAGTATTTCGCATAATTATGCGGGTACGGCACGGTCCATATCTTTGGGCGGCGCGAACGTGGCCGATGTACAAGGGATAGAATCGATATATGATAATCCGGCCGGATTGGCGTTAATCAACAAATATACCATAGGATTTTTACATTCCAATCTTTTTGAAAATACTTATTATAATTTTATAGGCTATGTTCATCCCCTAAAAACCAGAGGAAGCATCGGTTTTGGCTGGGCCGGCTTAAATTCATCAGGCTTCGAAATTCGCGACAGCGCGAATGTTGATTCCGGAACATTTGACGATTCCCAGAATGTTTTTTTTCTCGGCTATGGCAACGCCTGGCAAAAAAATTTACAGGCCGGGGTGAATTTGAAAATCCTGCAGCATAATATTTACAGAACACGGAACACGGGATTTGGATTGGATCTGGGGATTCAATATCATTGGTACGAAAATCTGACAGCCGGCATTAATTTTCAAAATATACTATCCCTACCTCTTCTTTCCGAAGAAAGCAGTGAACCACTTCCCTTTTTTATAAAAAGCGGAATATCCTGGAATCCCAAAACTCAGACTGATTGGATAAACAATATACGCGTAAATGTAGGTTTTGATTTGGTGGATGTCTGGGGAAACCAGGGAGGAATAACCGAACATTTGGATACTTGGAAAATAGGCTGTGAATATAATTTCTTCGATATACTATATGTAAGGGGCGGCCTTCAGGATAATTCGGTTTCTTTGGGGTTGGGAGCGACGGTGTATAATATATTCCTGGATTATGCCTGTGATTTAAAGGATTTCGGCACTCTGCATTGGATATCATTAACTATGGCGATTGGCAAACATGTTGATCGTGCGCTAATGAATAAATATTATCAGGAAGCACAAAAAGCTTACCAACAAGGCGAATATAAAGCAGCGATTAAAGTGTGGGAACGCATCATATTAATGAATCCGGAGGATTCGACCGCAAAACGTTATTTGGAAAAAACGCAGGGCAAACTCCAAACGGAACTGGATAGTATAATGGTTGAGGCGGATAGCTGCAGCCATGAGGGAGAACATAGCACAGCTGTAGCTATCCTGCAAAAAGGTCTTAAACTTGATCCGGATGAGAAACGGATCAAAATCAAAATAACCATGATTAAATCACTCCAGGAGGCAAAAGAGCGGCAAGAGTTGGCGGATAACATTAGACGGCATGAGGCCTTTGCCAGGGAATATTATCAAAAGCAGGAGCTCTTAAAAGCCCTGGATGAATGGAAAACCGTATTGGCGCTGGACAAAAACCACATAGCAGCGGCTGAAAGAATTTGGGCGATTAAGTCGGAAATAAATCGGCAGATAGATCAGCATTTTTATCAAGGCATCCAAAATTTTAATCAAAAAAAATATACTGAGGCTATAAAATATTTCCAGATAATTTTAGAAACCGATCCTGATTATCATATGGCCGGTTTTTATTTGCAAAAAACCAGGAAGCTATTATCACATCAATTACACAAGACATATTTTGCAGGCCAAAAATGGATGAAGCAGAGAAGTTATCAAAAAGCCTTTAAATGCTTTAAAAGCATAGTGAAAACAGCACCTGAATATAAAGATACTTTGTCGCAGATGAAAAAGGCGGAAATAAAGATAAAGGAAATCAGCAAAATACTTTCGCAATATAAAAAAGCTAAAAAATATCAAAAACAAAAAAAACCATCAGCTGCCCTGGATATCCTGGCCCCCTTGATCCGAAAAGATGTTTATAACTATAAGATTTCAACCTTATACAACTTCTTGCAAAAAACCAGAGGCCTGGCAACCCGGCATTATACCGCCGGGATTGAATATTACCGCGATAAAAAAATCAAATTAGCCATTAATAGTTTCCGTAAAAGCCTGGAATTGGATAAGCAAAGCGAGACCAAAAAATCCCTGATTGAAGCCTATACCAGCCAGGGGATACTGGCGTATCGAAGGGATGAACTGTCAAAAGCGCTATCCGCCTGGCAAAAAGTTTTGATAATTGACAAAGATCAACCAATGATAAAAAGATACATAAAAAGAGCGGTAAATAAAAGAAAAAATTTAAAGCGGCTGTTCGGGGAGTAAGGGCGTATGGTACCCGATCGGGCGGTTACGACTATACGCCCCAAAATTTTACGCGGAAATGAGATGATGAAAATGATAAAGCGGCAATTTTTAATTATAGGGATGGTTGTTTTCATCCTGAATATCCCTGGTGCTTTTGCTGAACCGGTTGCGTTATCCGCTAAACAGGCAATAAAATGGCAAACCCTTGACCGGGCTGCGGGATTATCCGGCAATTTCATCAATTGTATCTGCGTTAATGAAGAACAGGTATATATCGGCACTGATAAAGGCTTGAATATATTTAATAAAAAAAGCCGTAAGCTGACCGTTATTTCCCAGGAACATGGTTTGCCGCATGAGCGAATCCTGAGCCTTATGTGCGATGGTACGAAGATTTGGATCGGCACAGAACGCGGACTGGTTTTATGGGAGCAAAACACGCTTAAAAATATTCCTGCCGGCGAAATATTAAACAATTTAAAAATTAACATTATTTATAAAAACGACAACAACATTTTTCTCGGAACTAATAAAGGATTGTTTTGCTTCCGTCCGGGACCAGGCTCCCTGACTTCACCGGCAGCCCTGAAAGGCCGGAACATTTCCGGAATAAGCGGCAATGGTAAGGAGTTGTTGATAAATTTCTTCAACCAAGAACCGGAATTTTATAATCTGACTACTGATAAAACTGAAAAAATAAAGATGGAATCTAATTCCCTGGGGCATAAAGTCCGGGCCATCGGCAGCAGTTGTGATTATTTTTGGTTTGCCACGGATGGGGGCGGATTGCTGGGATATAATAAAACAAAAAAGGAGTGGCAAGCTTTATCTCAGGACCGGGGTGTTGACAAGTTCCTCTCGGTTTTAGCGGAAGATGGAAAATATATCTGGCTTGGCACTTTTTACGGCCTGTTCTGCTTCAACTACCTGGAGAAAAAGTGGTTTTACCTGAAGCATGGACTATTCACAGAGTATGATATTTCCGCGATAACCGTATATGATGAATATATTTGGGTTGGAACAGCCGGCGGCGGAGTAGTTTATGGCGAAAAAAGCACTCCTTATATCAGGACGTTTCTATTGGAAAGGTATTTTATGGATGAAAAAGCCCTGATAAAAGGAATTGTCCGCGGCAAAGGAACGCTGAGGACTAAAATCGAGTATTGCAATACGGTTTATCCGGATATTTGGTTAACCCGGAATGCGAACATAAGTAATCACGGTGATGAATTTCAGGCGATAATTGATTTTAATAACTTGCCGGATAATGTATACCAATTCAAAATTACTGTCTGGGATGCTGAGCAAAATTTTAACCAGGAGATGGTTACACTGGTTAAGCAAAACGCGCCCTTGGCGCTTGGGGTTAACTTAAATGTTTTAAGAGCCGGCCGGAATATAATCAAAGGCGATTATGAAAACCAGACCATTGAAAAGATTATTTTATATCCGGGCAGGATTTCCGGGACCTTGGACCGGATGGCCCGTACATTTTCCGGAGAAATTAATCTGTCATTGGAAGATGAACAGATTCAGGTCGAGGCTTTTGATCTTTCGGGACGCTCTAAATTATTTTCCTATAAGATTAAAGTAAATCCTGAGCCGCAATTAAACATTGCGGCTCAGAAAAGTGTATTTAATCCAGGATTTGACGTGGTTAATTTTGCCATCAGCCAAAAATTTATCCAGGAAATGGATTATTGGAAATTCCAGATATATTCGGAAGATGAGATTTTGATCAGGGAATTTACAGCTTCCAGCGATTTGCCGGACAGCTTAACCTGGGACGGTCAGGATCAATTAGGCGAAACGGTTGAAGGGGGAAAATTATGGCACTATTCCCTGAAAGTAAGGGAAAAAGACGGATATGAAATAACAACACCTCAACAAGCCTTGCGGTCTAATTTAATGCTGGAAAAGCAAAAGCGGGGATTGGTTATACAAATAAGCAGCTCATTTTTATTCGATTCGGGCCAGGCTGAAATAAAATCTGAATATCATTACCTATTCAAGGATATCTTAAAAATCATCAATCAATACCCCGGATGCATGCTTTTAGTCGAAGGTCATACGGATAATACTCCCATTAAAACTTATCAATATCCATCAAATCAACAATTATCCGAAGCCCGCGCATTGAATGTTTCCAATTATTTGATCAAGCAGCTCTCGATTGAAAAGAAAAGAACAACGACCTTGGGATATGGCTCCAGCCGGCCCCGGGCTTCCAATAAAACCGATAAAGGACGAAAAAAGAACAGAAGAGTGGAAATAGTTATTCTGAAAAAGTAGAGGCATTAGTATCTTAGTTCTCAAATTCGCGCGTTTTATGGCGGAAAATTATAAAAACTCATTTCATCGCAGAGACGCAAAGTACGCAAAGGTTTGATTTTTTTTTAAAAATCAAACGGAATTTAAGATGAGTGTTAATATCGTATGCCGATCATCTTCATAATACTCTGCGTCTCCTTGTGCCCGTTTTTTGGGTATGCGGTGATATACCTTTTGGGTTCCAGTTTATTCGGGTTAGGGGGGCTAAAAGGAGTTAATCACAAAATGAGCTTTATTAGCAGCATAGTTAACAGACTGATTTCAGTGATGATGTTTATTGGCTTTTTCCTGGCCTTAACGCTGCTGGTGTTCGCCTTTGTAACCAACCAGTCAGCGGATCTGGTTATTGGGCATGAATCTTTTATTCAAAATAAAGCTAATAATCAGGGTCCTTACAACAATACCCTCTATAATCCTTATACGGTCTACAACGATGGCACCAAACTTTACATCGCTGACCTCTCTAACCACCGGGTGCTGATCTATAATACTGTGCCGACTGTGAACAATGCCTTAGCCGATGTGGTGGTGGGCCAGCCCAATATGACATCAAACTTGGCAAATCAAGGTGGCATTCCTGCTGCCAATACACTCTTCACGCCTCAGTCGGTCTATACTGATGGCACCAAACTTTATATCGCTGACCGCAACAACCACCGGGTACTGATCTATAATACTGTGCCAACTGTTGACAACGCCTCAGCCGCCGTGGTGGTGGGTCAGCCCAATATGACCTCCAACTCTGAAAATCAAGGCGGCAGTGTTGCAGCCAATACCTTATACTCTCCTCATTCGGTTTACACCGATGGCACCAAACTTTATATCGCCGACTATTACAACAACCGTGTGCTGATCTATAATACTGTTCCTACTTCAGACAATGCCTCAGCCGACGTAGTTGTGGGCCAGCCCAATATGACCTCCAACTCTGAAAATCAAGGCGGCAGTGTTGCTGCCAATACACTCTATCAACCTTATTCGGCCTACACCGACGGCTCTAAACTTTTTATTTCTGACTATTCCAACCACCGAGTACTGATCTATAATACTGTGCCAATTTCAGACAATGCCTCAGCCAACGTGGTGGTAGGCCAGGCCAATATGACCTCCAACTCCAGCAATCAAGGCGGCAGTGCTGCTGCTAATACCCTCTTTTCTCCTCAGTCGGTCTACACCGATGGCGCCAAACTATATATCGCTGACCGCTCCAACAACCGAGTACTGATCTATAATACTGTACCTACTTCAGATGATGCCTCGGCCAACGTGGTGGTAGGCCAGGCCAATATGACCTCCAACTCTATAAATCAAGGTGGCAGTGTTAATGCCAATACACTCAACACTCCTGGTTTGGTCTACACCACTGGCGGCAAACTTTATATCGCTGATACTTACAACCACCGGGTGCTGATCTTTAATACTGTGCCAACTGTGAACAATACGTCAGCCGACGTGGTGGTGGGCCAGTCCAATATGACCTCCAACCTCTTTAATCAAGGGGGCGTTGCTGCCAACACCCACAGTCAACCCTCTTCTGTCTACACAGATGGAACCAAACTTTATATCGCTGACCTCGCTAACCACCGGGTGCTGATCTATAATACTTTGCCGACTGAAAACTATGCCTCGGCCGACGTGGTGGTAGGCCAACCCAACATGACCTCCAACCTCTTCAATCAAGGGGGCAGTGTTGCTGCCAATACACTCTTCGCTCCTCAGTCGGCCTACGCTGATGGAACCAAACTTTATATCGCTGACCGCAACAACCACCGGGTGCTGATCTATAATACTTTGCCGACTGTAAACAATGCCTCAGCCGATGTGGTAGTGGGCCAGCCCAATATGACCTCCAATTCTCCCAATCAAGGAGGCAGTGTTGCTGCCAATACCCTCAACTTTCCTTATTGGATCTACACTGATGGCACCAAACTTTATATCGCTGACTGCGAGAATCACCGGGCGCTGATCTATAATATTGTGCCGACTTTAGACAATGCCTCAGCCAACGTGGTTGTGGGCCAGGCCAACATGACCTCCAACTCCGACAATCAAGGGGGCAGTGTTGCTGCCAATACCTTGGACTCTCCTGTTTCGGTCCACACCGATGGCGCCAAACTTTATATTGCTGACAACTCCAACGAACGGGTGCTAATTTATAATACTGTGCCGACGGTTAATGATGCCTCAGCCGACGTGGTTGTGGGCCAGCCTAATATGGCCTCCAACTCCGGCAATCAAGGGGGCAGTGTTGCTGCCAATACACTCTTTCAACCTAATTCGGTCTACACCTATGGCGCCAAACTATATGTCGCGGACCGCTTAAACAACCGGGCGCTGATCTATAATACTATTCCGACGGTTAATGATGCGTCAGCCGATGTGGTGGCGGGCCAGACCAATATGACCTCCAACTCCGACAATCAAGGAGGCGGTGTTGCTGCCAATACACTCTCCCAACCTCGTTCGGTATATACGGATGGTACTACACTTTTTATCGCTGACTGGGGCAACCACCGGGTGCTTTTATACTATGAAGGTGATCCTTCAACGCCTACTACCACGCCAACTGGCACCGCAACGCCTACAGACACCCCAACTTCAACCGCAACACCTACGAGTACTGTAACGCTAACCATCACGCCAACGAATACTGCCACCCCGACAACTACACCAACGAGTACGGCAACGCCAAACGATACGCTGACGAGCACGGCAACACCGACCAATACACCAACGTGCACGGCCACGCCAAACGATACGCCAACAGACACCCCGACCAGTACGGCCACACCGAACGATACGCCGACATGCACATCCACATCAACCAACACTCCAACTTATACTGCCACACTGACTGGAACACAAACACACACTAGTACTCCAACCTTTCCTCCCACTGGCGCGACTTCGCCAACTGATACGCCAACCTGCACGGCCACGTATACCTCTACATTCACGGAAACAACTATTGGCACTCCAACTTGCACCTCAACCCATACTACTACGCCGTCGCATACTCCAACCGCGACCATATCCGTTGTTGCCAAATTAATAACTCAATTTAGTAATTATCCGAATCCTTTTTCACCGCCTTACGAAAAAACCAGCATAACCTATGTATTAAATCAGGATGCAGATGTGGAAATAGGCATTTATACCTATTTAGGGGATTGTGTAAAAAAGTTCAGGTTCACGGCCGCAGAAGAAGGCGGACGCGGAACTCCGATTGGGCATCGGAATACTTTTTCCTGGGACGGGAGAAGCGGCAGAGGCATATTATTAGGAAGCGGAGGCTATATTTGCCGCATTGTTGTAAAATTGCCAAATAGCAGGGAAATCGTTACAAAAACTCGGAAAATAGGTATAATTAGACGAAAATAATATTTTTATGCCACTTATGGACATTGGAACATATTAAAACATCATTACTTTTATAAAAGGTGCTTTGATGAAACAAAGAAAAAAAATAATTTATTTCCTTTCTATCTTGGCAATTATTTTTTCCGGATTTTTAATTTATGCCAACACCTTAAAAAACGGCTTTGTTTATGATGATGAAACCTTTGTTGTCCAAAACCCGGCAATTCGATCCTTAAATAGTCCCCTGCGTTTCTTAATCGACAGAAACACTTCTTCGCACAATCCCCAGATGAACCGGGATGTCTGGCGTCCGTTCACCACCCTGTCCTATGCCTTTACTTACCATTTTTCCGGACTTAATCCCAAAATATTTCATCTATGTAATATGATCATTCATTTAATTAACGGACTACTGGTCTATTTTTTAACGGTATTCTTTATACGCAACAGAATTTTAGCCTTAACAGTTGCTCTTGTTTTTATAGCTCATCCTGTCCAAACCGAATCAGTAGCCTGGATTTCACAAAGAAGCAATTTGCTGTTTTCGAGTTTTTATTTATTGTCTCTTCTTTTTTACCTGAAATTCCGCCAACTGCGAAATATACCGCTCTATTGTTTATCCCTTATTGCTTTTTCGTTTTCTCTGCTTAGCAAGGAGATGGCCATAAGTCTTCCTCTGGTCATTTTACTCTACGAATATTTCATTCCTCAGCATACCCGTCATAATTATTCTTCCACTTATCGTTATGCCCTGCCGTTTTTTATTCTTACTGCTTTATTCATAACCGCGCGTTCCCTAATCCTGGGGCAGATGGCTCAAACCACTTATTGGGCCGGTGGATTTTATCCCACCCTCTTAACCATGGCCAAGGGATTCCTCTATTATGTGAAGTTACTACTTATCCCTCATCCTTTATGTGTTGAGTATCTTTTGCCGGTAAAGCGGAGTATTTTTGCCCCTGAGGTTGGTTTGGCCTTATTAGCGTTAACGGGCCTGCTATATCTGGGATTGAAACTCCGCCGGAAAAATCCCATAGCTGGTTTTGGGATATTTTTTATCTTTATAAGCCTCCTGCCGGTTTCCAATCTCATTCCCATAAGAACCATTATAAATGAACGCTTTTTATATTTAGCGGCTTTTGGATTCGGCTTGATCCTGGCCGGCAGCTTAAGCCATCTGAGACAAATCACCAGAAGATATATCCTGGCTCTCTTGATTCTTCCCCTGCTCCTGGCATATTCCTTTCTATCCATCGAACGTAATAAAACCTGGAAAGACCACTGGACATTTGTCACCACTAATTTAAAAACCTGCCCGCAGAGCGCCCGGCTCCATTATGGCATGGGCAAGGCTTATGCCAGGAAAGAGATGTGGGATGAAGCGATCAAGGAGTTCCAGCTGGTCGTAAACATAGACCCGGCCTATCATGAAGCTCACAACGATTTAGGAGTTATTGCCCATAAAAACGGAGACTATGCCCACGCCATCGAACAATATCGCAAAACCCTTCAAGTGAAGATAAATTATCCCCAGGCGCTTTTCAATTTAGGCTGTGTTTATCTTTCCAAAGGAGATTACGACGCAGCCATTAAATACTTGCAGCAAGCCCTAAAATTCGATCCCCGTAATGTCAAGGCCCGTAATAATTTAGCCGCAGCCTATGCTTATAACGGGAATCTCGAAAAGGCCATAGACGAATGTGTCGATCTGCTTAAAGACGACCCCGGTTCAGCCAAGACCCGCCATAACCTGGATTTATATTATCAAAGTTTGGGATTAAGCAAAAAGCAGTATACCCGAAGCCATCTGCGGGGTATTAATCCATCGAATGAAAAGAGTCATATCGCCAACTTTATCCAGAAGAAATTTCCTCAGGTTAAAAACAAAATCAGGGCGGCCAAGCCTACTTTTTATCAGGCAACAGAACAGGAGGGAATACCAGGGTATCGCCCCGTGCTCGAACTCACGGCAGCAACACCGTCTTTTGACTCCCTTAAAGAGAATAACACAGCAGCCGTTAAAACACTGGAACTTGGTAAAGCCGAAGGCTGTTTACAGGATATGGAATCCTTTTTTCCGCATACATATGGTCAGCCGATAATCCTCTCCCGGGAAGGATACGGCGTGGAAATAATTCCCCAAGCACCCCAAAATCAGACCAACCAAACATCAAGCACTGCCCAAATAGAATCCGGGATTCTTATCTACCCTTCCGCTTATGCCGGGGTGGATGTTTTGTATTTGACAACCCCCCAGGGAATAGAGGAAATGCTGCTTATTCATTCACCGCCGGCAGGGAGTACCGGTTTAGCCCCTTCAGAAAAAGAAATGTCATGTACTTTATCCGCCAAGGTTTTACGCTTTTTTTACAGCTTAACTCCCCGGGAAAAAGCAACGTCTTTCGGCCTGGACAAAGCAGGCAATCTGCAGGTATTGGACAGAAACAGAAATGTTGCTTTAACCCTGAGCAGACCGGAGATAATAGATGCCGTCGGACGGAAACGGAAAGGTGATTTTATTCTTAACCAGGCAGCCAAAGGGCAAAACGCGGCCCTCAGCCAGCAGCCGGCAACAACCACGCTTAGTCTTTGTTTCAATCCGGAGGGGCTCGAATTTCCCGTCTTAATCGATCCGGTATGGAAAGCGCCGGCAGATAGCACGATGAATTCCTCAAGATGCTACCAAACCGCCACCCTTCTGCCTAATGGAAAAATACTGATAGCCGGAGGCATGGTAAATGGCAGTACTACTCTTTCCACCTGCGAACTGTATGATCCATCCCTGGGTACTTGGGAGACTACCGGTTCCATGTCAGCTACCAGAGAAGAACATAAAGCCATATTACTTCCCAATGGAAAAGTCCTGGTAAGCGGCGGCTCGGACTTAAGTGTCAGTTTTTCAAGCTGTGATTTATATGACCCGTCTCTGGGAACTTGGTCAACCACCGCTTCCATGTCAAATCCAAGAATGGGCCATGCTTTCACCCTGCTTCCCAATGGCAAAGTTCTGGTAGTAGGCGGCCATAACTTTGGCACCGGACAAACAACTTCTACCTGCGAATTATATGATCCTTCCCTGGGAACTTGGTCAACCACCGCTTCCATGTCAACCAGCAGATATGCCGCTACTGCAAGTCTTCTTCCCAATGGCAAGGTCTTAGCAACCGGCGGAATTGTTATTCCCGGCAACACTTATTTATCCACTTGTGAAATATACGATCCTTCTCTGGAAACGTGGAGTACCACCAATTCCATGTCGCAAGGAAAAATCGAGCATACAATGACGTTGCTTCCCAACGGATTATTCCTTTCAGTGGGCGGATATACCGGCCTTTTTGGCGGCAGCATTGTTACTTGCCAATTATATGATCCTGCCGGCGGCACCTGGTCTAATACCGGATCCTTGTCAAGCAAACGTCGGGCTCATAGTGCCACTTTACTTCCCAGCGGAAAATTACTTGTTGCCGGAGGACATGATAGCGACTGGCTAGGCGGCTCACCTCATTCCACTTGCGAGTTATACGATCCCTCCAGCGGCACCTGGTCCACCACAGATTCTATGTCAGCGGCCAGATATTACCATCCCTCCATCCTGCTTCCTAATGGCCAGGTTTTAACTTCCGGCGGATATAATGACAGCGTTTATCACTCCTCCTGCGACTTGTACGACCCCTCAGCCGGAAACTGGTCCAACACCGATTCCCTGAACACCAAAAGATCAGTTCATGCCACCGCGCTTCTTCCCAACGGCAAAGTACTGGCAACCGGCGGATATGACGGCACCAACTCTCTTTCCGCCTGCGAAATATTTGATCCCGCTCTAAGTACTTGGGCTACCACCGGTTCAATGAGTACAACCAGGCGCCAACATTCCTTTGTCCAGCTTGACAATGGCAAGACGCTGGCGACCGGCGGATATGACGGCACCAACCGCCTCTCTACCTGCGAACTCTATGATTTTTCTTCCGGGAATTGGGCTGCCACGGGTCCAATGAATTCAAGCCGTGACACCCATACGGCCACCCTGCTGGCTGACGGCAAGGTTCTGGCAGTCGGTGGATATGATGGCACAAACTGTTTATCCACCTGTGAATTATACGATCCCGCCGGGGGAAGCTGGACAACCACTAATTCATTAAACGGATTAAGAAATACTCATTCCGCCACCCGGCTTGTTAATGACAAGATCCTGATAGCCGGCGGCGATAACGGTTCCAACCCTCTTTCCACCTGCGAAATATACGATCCAGCCAGCAATACCTGGTCCACAACCGGTGCCATGAGTATTTCAAAAAAAGCCCATACCGCCACCTTGCTTCCCAATAACCAGGTTTTAGTCGCGGGCGGGGACAGCAGCGGAGCAAGCAATATCTGTGAGTTGTATAATCCAACTGTTGGCACCTGGTCCACTACGGATTCATTGAATACAGCAAGGTATGAGCATTCAGCCATACTGTTGCCCAGCGGCAAAGTCCTGGTAAGCGGAGGTACTGATGGCACAAATTTTTATTCCACTTGTGAATTATACGATCCGGCTTCCGGCACCTGGTCCACCACCGCTTCCCTAAATACTACCAGAAAGGGTCACTCCGGCACCTTGCTTCCCAATTACAACATCCTGATAGCAGGAGGGGAAAACGGCCTGGGCGCGCTCTCTTCCTGCGAGTTGGTTTTGTATACCGAATATGCCTATTCTTCTTCAGATCAACCCAGTATTTCTACTTATCCATCAACCGTTGACAGGAATGAAGAAGTTTCTCTTACCGGCCAAAGGTTCAAGGGCATCTCTTCGGCTTCAGGCGGAAGTTACGGCCAGATGAACTCACCCACAAACTACCCCAGAGTTTATCTCCAATTTATGGATTCCGGCAATGTTAATTGTATGGGGCCCTCCGAGCGCCTCATAGATGTCTCTGCGAGTATATATCCTATGTCAAGTGCTGAATGGGGCAACGTTGATACCCAGATATCTTTTACCACTCCCTCAGATTTGCCCCGCGGTTACTATCTGCTTTATGTTGTAGCCAATGCCATCCCTTCCGAGGCCAAGATAATTAAGTGCGCTGTAGCCGGCACGCCGACTTCCACCGCTACGTATACTCATTCTCCAACCCAGACGCCTACTTATACCGCTTCGCCAACTCATACACCAACCGGCACAATTACTCACACCCCGACTGTCTCGCCAACTAGCACTGTGACCCCGACCAGTACGGCGACGCCAACTCATACGCCAACCAGCACCGGAACACCGACTACTACACCAACGAATACTGTCACTCCAACTACTACACCAACGAATACTGTCACTCCAACTACTA
>JAGLMY010000215.1 GCA_023139775.1 bacterium | reverse complement strand
TTCCTTTGCTTTTTTGCGCTTTTGCATATTGGTTAGAGATCGCCGAAAGTTTTTTTTTGAATATCAATGATCAATTGCTGCTCGCCAATCATCTTTAGCAGGCGATTTCGTTCAACTTCCCATGAGTTATCACGCCATTCTTTGCTACGCTTATCTTTTAGCCCAGCTTTCATCCCGGATAGAGCTTCATCTCGCCATTTGTAATATTGCCCTTCGCTGATTCCACGCTCCCGGCTGATTTCCCGGGCCGGTTGACCTTTCGGGCCTTCCAGAATTGCTGACATTTTTTCTTCTGATGTCCATTTCTTGCCTTTTTGCATTGCTCTGCCTCCTGTTTTTGAGGCTTTCATTTTAGCAAATCTCTACTATTTAGTTTAGTCCGATTATAACAGGGACCGAAATGTCAGAATAGTGTTGGTAATTATTTGAACATCTAAAATATCAACGCTCCCGTCTTTGTTCACATTCGCTGCCACACCATAATCATAAGCGCCCAAGATATGGTTGACGCAGGCCTGGATGTCCTGGATATTAACTTGGTTGTCCTGATTGACATCGCCGTAGGAGGAGGTGGGTGCTGAAAGATCACTTTTCAATAACATTGTCCCTCTATGGGATATTAGATTTATTGTGTTCACATCTGAGATGGTTGCCGGGTCGTCCTTGAAGTTGTTATGAGTTAGCTGTTTGCATGTTTCCGGCAAAGAGATAGTTGAAACATTGTTTCTGGTTGGATTAACATAGACATATCCTCTTTCGAATTCGCGATAGTAGATGTTATTGCCGCTGATATTCACTACCTTAAATGTATCAACCGCATTACCAAGATCAATGTCGTATTCATCATGATATGTGGCATAGGAGTAATTGGCAGCGTTGAAACTAAAGTAGGTGTTATTGTCAATCGTGTTTTTACCGAGATGATAAGAGCAAAGACCATATCCCAAAGCGTCCATTATCGTTACCGATTCACCCCAATTATCCGTGCCAATTTGACCAGGTTCAAAATTGCTTTCATGGTCAACAAATGATTGTATGCCATAATTCATGCGGTGAATTTGACTACAGATCTCAATCTGTTTAAGCCAGATTGATTCAGAAAAAAATTGGCAGTCGCCACTTCCCCACCCAACTACAAATGCCCCCTCTGAAGCGCCTAAAAATATTGGATTTTCAATGTTGTCAAGTGCAATATAAGCATCAATATCTTCTTGCGCTTTTACAACCCCGCTGTTTCCCCAGACAAGTTGGTTATGCTCGGCAAGTTTTTTTGATACCTCATTATAGTATTCTCGCATAGCCTTAGGCCATTCTATGCCTTGCGGGGATGCTGCTATCCCAGCTGGCAACACTTGAGCCTCGTCAATAAAAACGCCGTCTGACAGCCATTCTTTGCCTATGTTGTCCGTAGTCCATGCTTCAATCCAGTATCTTCGGTATCTTGAATCGCCATAATCCGGTATAAAAATCGTGTTGTTTGCGCTGCTTTGAACTCGATCGCCATTTTTATCAAGAAGAAATAAATCTGGATTATCGGTGTTCAAATTGCCCATCGAATGGCCACGCGAGACATTCCACCGTCCCATAGAGCTTTTGTACGGATTCGTTTTATGATCTTCGGAATTCATTATGCGAGACTGATAATACGAGAATATTCCGATATTCGGATTAAGTCTTTTTAACTCGCCCCAAGTATCCCCATTAACAGAGGCCCATCGAAACCCCTGTACCGCGATTAAATCAAACTTATAGACATCAGCAACATCTTGCGCGGTGAAATCTGCACCGACCCGAAATAAAAATGTATTTGTGAACTTATTCTCTGCCCACGCCATAGAAGGCAATAGAACACACCCGAAAGCAACCAAAGCAGCAAAAAGGATTGTTTTGAGAAACAAGGACTTATTTAACTTTAAGCTTGGCTTATTCATCTTAATTATCTCCTCGTTATCTGTTTTTCGCTTTTTTGCTTTTCGTCCCTGTTCCTACTATATTATATTATAATTATATTATAAAAGAAAGAAATAATATTCCCGTGTTTAAGAAAAGTCAATATGTCTCCCTAACTGTCAAATGAAAATGTCCCCTTTTGGGAGCGGAAAAATCCTGATGTGATATAAAAAAGCATCAGGTGTTGAACTGGCATGAGAGTAAATATATTCAAAAAGCAGGGGTAGTAAGATGTACCCCTGCCAAGAGATCGTCCAAATACGGACATGCTGATGAAGATTTTTTGACGTTTGTTGAGGTGGAAACGGAGTTGTGTCATTAATGATGACTGAAATCATGTTCCCGCCTCCTGGGCCGGTTGCCAATGAGTGCGAGGAAGAAGCGGAGCTGGTTTGGAGCTGATATAGACCTGTGTAATTGGAGCTGATATAGACCTGTGTAATTTGTTTGGCACCGGTTTGATCTTTGGCTTGTTTCGGTCTCCAGGAGCGGATGGGCTCGCGAAAAGGCGTAGGTGGATGGGCGGCGATTTTTTGTTGATTGAACCAGAGAGACCAGGAGCCATCAAGATGTTGACGCACCTGAACGATTTTTTTCGCAAAGGAGAAGCGGGTTTTGGCGGGAGGAATATCAAAGGTGATGCCGCCCAGGCGAACACAGTTGTCATTGCCGACCACGGCTTCATAAGCAAAAGCAAGTTTGTAGAAACGCTCCTGAGAGGATATTTTTCTGAAAGCGGAACCATCGGCGGCCGGTTTTTTAGAAAAGCGCCGGTTGTAGCGAGGAATAAAAGTTTGCGTTAGCCAGGAATTGGCTCTGTGCATGTCGGTAATACCTGCAAGCGCCAATTCTGCAATGAGCCGGTCCTGGAGGACGCCAAAAGAGCGTTCCACGCGTCCCTTGGCTTGCGCAGAGTAAGCAGGGATGGACTGAATGCCCATATCTTCGAGAACCCGGCCGACATGAGTAGGATATTGGAAGCCCTGGAGTTGTTCTTCCAAGGCCCAATGATCATCATTACGTACGAGAGATGAATGTCGGTCGTGATAAAGGGCGAGGGGGATGCCATAGCGTCGTAGTACCATATCCAAGAGGCGGAGATAAGCCTCAGCGGTCTCGGTAGGAACGAAAAAGGCGGCAAGGATAGTACTGGTGGCATCATCCACGGCAAGTATGAGACAACAGGGTGGATGATCAGGCCCAAACCAAAGATGAGGGCTGCCATCGCATTGTACCATCATGCCAAATTTTATTTTGGGAGGACGTCGGGAACGGTGTTTAGGAGGCCTGCGGCTGCGCTTGGGAGGAATGCCTGCGGCCCGGAGGATATGACGAACAGATACGCGGGAGATATGGATGTCCTCCCGTTCTTGAAGCATTTCCGTAAAGTGAACGTCATTGAATTGAGAATAGACGTCTTGGCGGAGTTCAACAATGTGTTGGCGTTGCTTAGAATCAAGGGCCTGAGGCGAAGGCATTCCGCGGTTGCCATGTGCCAGGCCGGAAATGCCATTGTAAACAAAGCGGGCTTTGAGGCGCTTAGCCTGCCGATAGCCGACACCTAAAAACTGACATCATCACCTCCTGATCGCACCATAATTCCGGGGACACCATACTTAATTATTCCCCATCGAAAATATTATTGTCATTGTGAACTAGGGTCGAGTAGCCCGGGGGAATTACACCCCCAGGCTCTCACAGAACCTATCTATTACCCATAAATA
>JAGLMY010000214.1 GCA_023139775.1 bacterium | reverse complement strand
CGCTTTTGCTTATTGGTTAGAGATCGCCGAAAGTTTTTTTTTGAATATCAATGATCAATTGCTGCTCGCCAATCATCTTTAGCAGGCGATTTCGTTCAACTTCCCATGAGTTATCACGCCATTCTTTGCTACGCTTATCTTTTAGCCCAGCTTTCATCCCGGATAGAGCTTCATCTCGCCATTTGTAATATTGCCCTTCGCTGATTCCACGCTCCCGGCTGATTTCCCGGGCCGGTCGACCTTTCAGGCCTTCCAGAATTGCTGACATTTTTTCTTCTGATGTCCATTTCTTGCCTTTTTGCATTGCTTTGCCTCCTGTTTTTGAGGCTTTCATTTTAGCAAATCTCTACTATTTAGTTTAGTCCGATTATAACAGGGGCCGAAATGCAAGAGTATTCGGCACGAATTAACCGTGGCGGCTTTACAAATGGCCATTCAAATACGAAATCCGAACCATGGCATCATCCACCATTCGGACCGGGGTGTGCAGTATGCGTGCACCGATTATGTGGAAATTTTGAAGGAACACCAGTTTCAGATCAGCATGTCGGCTGCCGGAAATCCGTATGACAATGCGTTTGCGGAATCCTTTATGAAAACATTAAAAAATGAAGAAGTGCATCTTTGCCAGTACGAGAGTTTTACGGATGTGGTGGAACGAATCCCGCAGTTCATCGAAGCCGTTTATAACCAAAAACGGGTTCACTCCGGTATTCAGTACTTGCCACCAGCAGAGTTCGAGGCTATATTACAGGACAAGAAGCGAAAGGCATCACTAGGACAGGTCACCCTAAAACTGGCGAAATAATGCTCCAGTTTATAGGGTGCACTCCAATCTTATCTGCACCCCAAGCTTGGGCGGTTGACCACAACTTCCGAGACGCGCTCTCCTAACACATTATATATATTAATGCATACCTTTTCCGCACCGGATTCAGCCCAAGCAAAATAAACCAAACCATGCGCAGGATTGGGATAAGCCAAACTTATCTTGTTCAAAGTGTATGATGAAAGCGCAACCGGCTTGAATCGGCGATATTCCCAGACTCGCCGTCACTTGTTCCAGCCAGTGCCGACTGTTTCCCATTTTCCGCTTTCTTCTTGCTTTGCCGTATATTCCCCTTTTAAAGTTGGTTCTTTAAATACAGAACCCACTATATTTTTCAATTCTTGAGTTCCCGCATATCGACCCCAAACCGTCACTATATCGCCCATCAATATTGGCGGCATCTCTTTATAAGAGACGAAAACCGGGTTCTCTAGATAACCCAAGACCGAATTTTTTGTATTAATTGTTGCACCATTTTCATTCGGAAAAAGCTGGAAAACTTGCCCCCGCACCCAGAACAAATCGCCTTCTTTATATTTTTCATATAATCCATTACGATAATCTAATGGAATTGACTTTTTCAAATATTCTTCTTGTGAAATTGGTTTTTCTATCACCGCTGAGGGGTTTTCCCCCTTTAGCCGATCAAGCACATAGTTCGTGAGCCACACTAATGAAAGAACAGCTCCTGCCAGAATTATTATTAATAGCACAGTACCGCATCCAATCTTATCCTTTTTAGCATTAGTAGAAGAAACAGCGGGATGCTCCTCTCCTATTAATTCTCTTTTACAATGTTTACAAACAATAGCCTCATCTTGTATTTCTTCGGCGCAAAATGGACATTTCTTCATGACTTCACCCCCCTCCTTTTTTATAGCACTTTTTCCAATTCTTTTTTGCTTTGCATTTCTTTTTCCTGTTCTTGTTTTAACTCTTCTTCCGTGTTTGCCTCGCGTTTATTTATGATGGTTCTACTCAGGTCCGAATTACAGTAGAAAATTAATGTGTAAATAGGTTTGAAAGAAATATGCTCATTGTGGGTAATAAGGCAAATGCTACTTCCCCGCATTTAATCCAACTGGCCTATATTTTCTATAAATCGCCTAACAAAACACGTAAATCTTCTCATTAAATCAAATCATTTTTAAGCCGTTTATGTACTTCAATAGCAACCTCAGCACAGTTTAGACCAATGTTATACCCGAATTTTGCACCGAATTTAGGTCGCAAGTGTCGCACCAAGCCCTAGATACGAGCAAATCCATGCAAGAAATTTCTTGCACGGTAACCAAATTGGTTATATAAGTTCGCTAGTCAATACTATGGCGGCCAAATCCAATTAACTCAATATTTTGGTGCAAAATTCAGGTTATAAGTTTCAGTCTTTCCTACCTGCTGGTCAACCTCATCAAATAACTTTAAAGTGATTATCCCCACATCACCAAATTCCAAGAGGCTTTCAATAGTTAGTTTCATTCCTCCCCACTGTTTTTCGCTCATCATTTTCCCAACCTCCATTTAGCGGCTAAAAGTTAAAATATTTTTTCATTAATCTTTATATCAAAGCCGCTCAATGAGAAACCATGTTTTTTTATTTCATCATCGATTTTTTGTGGATCTTTTGCACCTATTAAGCCTTTTACTATCTCAATTCCTTTTTTATGAATAGTTAAATTACCAAGTTCAAATTTATATTTTTTTGTTGCCTCATTAGCATCTTTATTTTCAGGTACAACTACAAAAGCACAGTGTTTCTTCTCAGTTGAATATACATCATATTTTCGGCTCATCTTCCCTGCCGCTTCCTTATTTTGCTTAATCATGTCCCCCAATTTCTCTATTCCCATTTTCTCAGCCCTCCATTCCAGGATGATCTCCCCTCTACCATCAATATAAGTTACGGCTTATAACAGGAAAAATTGAGCAAAATTCCGGGAGTGTAGAAAGGATTATTTGCAAATGTCGAGGATATAAATTACGTCGCCGGTTGCATTTTATTTATCTATTCCCTTTATAAGCCCGGTTATCATTTTACCTATTTAATGTCTGCATAACCACTTTGATCAGTTTCTCGGGGAATACCGAGAGAAGTATGAGAAAAAGTATGGTGCATTAAGACCCATTATAGAAGAAGTGGTCAGCAAATATATAAGCTGTGGTGATTTGACTAAGGGTTTTGCGCGAGTAGTGTGTAAGAAATGCCGGCAGAGCTATCTGCTGGCATTTTCCTGCCGGGGCCGATGGTTTTGTCCGAGCTGCCATCAAAAGAAGGTGCTACAATTTGGAGAGTTTATTGGCCAAATAGTAGCTTACCCGGTACCCCATCGTCAATATGTATTAACCCTGCCAAAAATGTTACGCGTATATTTTAAACATGATCGCAAGATGATAGGAAAATTATGTAATCTAGTGTGGTGTAACAGTAACGGCTTTAATCCATGTCTAAAAAGACATGGGAGAAAAAGTCTATAAACCACGCCATCCAAAAAGAACAAAATTGTGGCAATGTTTGCATGCCCATTTTGCCGATTACCTTAACCATTATAAAGAGAAGCATGAAAAAAACCATGGCTATTTGAGACCGATAGTTGAGGAAGTAGTAAACAAATATCTGGAATGTGGGGATTTGAGCAAAGGCTTTGCGCGAGTAGTATGTAAAAAATGCAGACGGGAGTATCTGTTGGCCTTCTCGTGTCGTGGCCGATGGTTTTGTCCCAGTTGTCATCAGAAAAAAGTATTGCTTTTTGGTGAAAATATCACAGATAACATAGCATATCCCCTTCCTCACCGGCAGTATGTATTCAGTATCCCGATTATGCTGCGGGTATACTTCAAGCATGACCGGGAAATGCTCACTAAACTTTGCCGGCAGGCATATAAGTGTCTGCAAGAGTTTATGCGCACATCATTAGGACTTTGTCAAGACCAGGCAGGCACGGTAATGGCAATCCAAACCTACGGAGAATATTTAAATTTTCATCCGCATATTCACGCGGTAGTAGCTGATGGATTATTTACCAGGCAAGGAATGTTTTATGTCATGCCCCGGCTAAATACCAAGGCCTTGGAGGAAATGTTTCGAGTTAAAGTTATTGGCATGCTGGTGGCAGAAAGGCAATTGGCCAAAGATTTAGCCGGGAAATTGTTGAGCTGGCGACATAGCGGCTTCAGTGTACATAGTGGAAATCCGGTCAAAAGGGGAGAGAGGTCAGGACTGGAACGATTGGCGCAGTATATAATCCGGAATCCATTTTCGGAAGAAAAGATGATGTATAATGAAAAGACGGGAAGCGTGATATACCGCTCCAAGTCAAATCCTAAGATCAAGGGGAATTTTAAAGTATTTAGCGCGGAAGAATTCATAGGAGCGATAACCCAGCACATACCGGAAAAAGGATTTCAGCTGGTGAGGTATTATGGCTGGTACAGCAACAAATGCCGGGGAATACGAGCCAAGCAACAAAGAGATGAAGTTGCTCGCAGATCGCAAAAAAGCGAAATAGAGATTATAGACATATCAACTTACCAGGCGCCGAAAGTACCGTCAAAGCAATGGCGGGAGTTGATCAAGAAAATCTGGGAAGTAGATCCGCTAATCTGTCCTGGTTGTGGTGGTGAGATGAGGATAGTAGCTTTGCTGGATGACAGCGAAGTCATAGAAAAAATACTTAGGCATCTTAATCAGTGGACTGATTCTGTGCCGGATAAAACGCGTGCCTCACCAGAAGCTGTTGCCCCAGATAATACATATGAACCGCTTTATGATGATTTCCAGCTTGAACCGGAAGAATTGATAGCTGGGAGATAGGAAAGAACTGTCTCAACAGACTATCAGAAAGACCATTTTTATCAGAAGTTATAGAAAAGCTGCTGGAAAATCATTACCGAACACGAAATTAGAGTTTTCACCAGTCTGAATATGGCCTTTAGAGCCCGATTTTTAGTTATTGACTCACGCTAGTCACAGATGTACATAAATAAAATGCTTTTTCTCTTTCCTACGCATTCAGGCAAAAATATACGCTTTGCGAGCAATGAGATTATTATTTACAATTTTTGGATATGAAAATTATTGATGTGCAATTCAATCAGGGGGGTGAGCGACAATTAAAATTACCAGTCCCGTTGCCTCGATAGTAGGCGGTCCTGCTGCCATGGCTGCATTTTTGGCCAGTCCAGCCGAACGGGTGTTTTTATAGACACGGCCGACTTTTTGCCAGAATGATAGGTCTTCTTGGGCGGGTTTAGAACCTGCCCCTACGGATTTATCATATTCCACCCACGCCTGTGTCTCCACATCCCAATAACATCCAGGCG